>NZ_MAJU01000007.1:0-32299 GCF_001691055.1 Aliivibrio logei | reverse complement strand
TTCAATTAAAGTTTTTTGGTTGCTCTGTCTTCTTAATTAAAAGAGGGCAGAAACAAAACCGGCTCAATGATTTATACTGATTTCTTACATAAAAGTAATTTTGTGTAGTCACTCAGTTCATTGATTATTTTTGTTTGCATTCACTTCGAAAAGTAAAAGCAAACTAGTGATTATCAACTCACAAGTGCCCACACAGATTGATTTGGTTAAATTATTAAAGAGCATCTCTTATACTTTTAAAGCCTTGAGGCTTTATCGTTAAGAGGAGGGTTATAATAGCCATTTAAGTTTAAGTGTCAAGTACTTATTTAAACAAAAAATCCAAAATAACCTCACTGTACGTATGAATAAGAAATGTCTTGTACTCCGTGTCAGTGAGGGCGAATTATAGAGAGTCTTTGCTATCATGCAACTCTTTTTATAACAAAAAAGGTTAAGTGCTCAACTTTACATCGAAGTGATTATTTTACTATCAAAAATCATCATTTTGAGTAGCAATCAGCTGACCATTTCTTACTTTTAGTTTTATTTCTTCCCCTGTCCTTAACTTACCGCTTAAAATATCTTGTGCTAGCGGGTTTTCAATATAAGTTTGAATCGCTCTTTTTAATGGTCTTGCACCATATACAGGATCAAAACCAGCTTCAGATATTAACGCTAACGCTTCATTACTCACTTTTAACTGATAATCTTTTTCATTCAGTCGTTTTTCTAAACGTTGCAATTGTATTTTGGCAATACTTTTAATGTTCTCCTGTCCCAATGGATGGAAAACAACCGCTTCATCAACTCTATTTAAAAATTCAGGTCTAAAATGTTGACCAACTACATCCATGACAAGTTCTTTTATACCGCCATAATCGAGTTCACCAAAATGCTGTTGTATTTTTTCTGAACCTAAATTTGATGTCATAATTATTACTGTATTTTTAAAATCGACAGTACGTCCTTGACCATCAGTTAAACGCCCATCATCTAATACTTGTAATAATATATTAAATACATCTGGATGAGCCTTTTCAACTTCATCTAAAAGTAAAACTGAATATGGCTTACGCCTTACGGCTTCAGTTAAATACCCCCCCTCTTCATAACCTACATAGCCAGGAGGTGCGCCAACTAATCGAGCAACAGAATGCTTCTCCATAAACTCCGACATATCAATTCGGACCATTGCGTCTTCACTATCAAACATAAAATTTGCTAATGATTTACATAATTCGGTTTTTCCCACCCCCGTAGGACCCAAGAATAAAAAAGATCCAATAGGACGATTAGGATCCGATAAACCAGCTCGACTACGACGAATCGCATTTGATACCGCTTCAACCGCTTCATCTTGACCGATAACTCGATGGTGCAACATAGCTTCCATCTTTAATAGCTTATCTCTTTCTCCTTCCAACATTTTATTAACTGGTATTCCAGTTTGACGGGAAAGAACTTCAGCTATTTCAGCATCTGTTACCTTATTCTTAAGCAAACTCATTTCTTGCATTTCAGCTTGGGCAGCTAAATCCAATTGTTTTTCTAATTCAGGAATTCGGCCATATTGTAATTCAGACATACGATTCAAATCACCGGCTCTACGAGCGATATCCATATTACTTCTTGCGATGTCCAACTCTGTTTTTATATGTTGAGTTCCAGAAAGTGCTGCTTTTTCAGCTTTCCAAATTTCTTCTAATTCAGAGTAATCTCTTTCTTTTTCTCTTAATTCTAAATTTAAAGAGTCTAAACGCTTTAAACTCGCATCATCACTTTCTTTAACTAAAGCTTGTTGTTCTATTTTTAATTGAATGATCTTACGTTCAAGTTTATCTAATGATTCTGGTTTAGAATCGATTTCCATACGAATACTAGATGCCGCTTCATCGATTAAATCAATCGCTTTATCTGGTAACTGTCTATCTGAAATGTATCGATGTGATAATGTCGCAGCAGCAACTATTGCTGGATCGGTAATTTCGACATGATGATGAATCTCATAGCGTTCTTTCAAGCCACGTAATATAGCGATCGTATCTTCTACCGTTGGCTCATCAACAATAACTTTTTGAAAGCGTCGTTCTAACGCTGGATCTTTTTCTATATATTGGCGATATTCATCTAACGTTGTCGCTCCAACACAATGTAAGTCTCCTCGAGCTAACGCCGGCTTTAGCATATTCCCGGCATCCATCGACCCTTCACCTTTACCAGCACCAACCATCGTATGAACTTCATCTATAAAAAGAATAATATTACCTTCTTCTTTTGCTAATTCATTTAATACGGCTTTTAAACGCTCTTCGAATTCACCTCGAAATTTAGCTCCTGCAATTAAAGACCCAATATCTAACGAAAGAACTCTTTTATGCTTTAACCCTTCGGGTACTTCGCCATTAATAATTCGTTGAGCTAATCCTTCAACAATCGCCGTTTTACCTACACCGGGTTGACCTATAATTACAGGGTTATTCTTAGTTCTTCGTTGTAGCACTTGAATTGTTCGTCGAATTTCATCATCTCGCCCAATAACAGGATCTAATTTACCTTGCTCAGCTTGCTCAGTTAAATCGATAGTAAACTTCTCTAATGCTTGACGTTTTTCTTCAGCATTAGGATCATTTACTTTCTCACCACCACGGATCTCATCAATAGATTTTGAAATTTTAGCTTCGGTAAGACCTGACTCTTTTAATAAATGACCTAATGGGCCTTTGTCTTCAATCGCGGCAAGCATGAATATTTCAGAAGAGATATAAGTGTCTTTTCTTTTTTGTGCAATTTTGTCACACAAATTAAAAATAACCCCCATATTTGATGAAAGTTGAACATCACCACCGATACCAATTACTTTTGGGGCTTTATCTAAAATTTCCGTTAATTTTGAGCGTAATTGGGTAACATCAACATTAAGTAACGTCAATAATGGTCTTATCGTGCTACCGTTTTGATTTAGTAAAGCCACCATTAAATGAGTCGGCTCAATATATTGATGATCTTGACCTAATGCTAATGATTGAGCATCTGAAATGGCGATTTGGAATTTACTGGTAAATCGGTCTAAACGCATAACCCTCTCCTAAAGAGAAAAGCAAGTAACTATTACTTATTAAATGGGGTTTATTGTTTTAGAAATCAACTGATGGGAGTGGAAATAAAAGGGATTATTCGAACCAAATTAAGGTAGCTTGACGACCTGTCGAGCCTTCTTTTCTATAAGAGAAAAATTGATCTGTATTTGAATAGGTACAAAGGTTTGAATAGTAAATATCTTGAACACCAACACTCTGTAAACGCTGAGTTGCCAGTAAATTTAAATTCGCGAACCATTTATTTGAGTTATGGCTTGGAGTAAAAGCGTTTATAGCTTGAGGATCTTTCTCACAGAACAGTTGTTTAACTTCATCACCAACTTCAAATGCAGTAGGTCCAATCGCTGGTCCGCACCACGCAATAAGATCATTGGAAGAAAAATGCTTCACTGTATTTTCTAAAATACCATCAAGAAGACCACGCCATCCAGCATGAGCTGCAGCAACTTCGGTGCCTTCTCTATTACAAATAACAACAGGCAAGCAATCAGCTGTCATTACACAACATACTTGATTTGGTTGATTCGTATATGAGGCATCAACCAAGGGAGGATTTATCTCTTCAGAAGAAATAGGAAGGGTAATAACCATTGTTGAATGTATCTGGCTTAACCACGTTGGCGCAGTGGGTAACTGCGCCAACGTAATCAGTTTTTCACGATTTAGCACAACATCATTACTGTTATCACCAACATGATCACCTAAATTAAAACTCGTAAATGGTGCTTTAGATACACCACCAACACGAGTAGTACTAACTACGTTAATATTTTTAGGGGCTGACCACTTTGGTGATAGTATTGACATTAATACTCTTCTTCATGCAATAAACGCTCATCGTCGCGTAATGCTTGAGCTAGAGCAATAATATCGTCAGGAATTGGCGCATGGAATTCCATGACTTCACCTGTAATTGGGTGATCAAAACGTAACATCGCCGCATGCAGAGCTTGACGGTTAAAGCCACGGATCATATCAATCAATTCTTGTGACGCACCTTTAGGGATACGAGCACGGCCACCATAAGCGGTATCACCAACTAATGGATGCTGAAGGAAAGACATATGCACACGAATTTGGTGAGTACGACCGGTTTCAAGACGTAGGCGTAGACGAGTATGAATACGGAAATGCTCTGCAACACGGTAATGCGTTACTGCATCTTTACCTAATTCATGTACCGCCATTAGCGTACGTTTTTGTGGGTGACGTCCGATTGGCTTTTCAATCATTCCGCCAGCCGTCATACGACCTAATACTATCGCTTCATACTCACGAGTAATCTTACGCTTTTGAAGCGCACGCACTAAACGTGTTTGAGCGGGTACTGTTTTAGCTACTACCATTAAACCTGTAGTATCTTTATCTAGACGGTGCACGATACCTGCGCGAGGTACTTCTGCAATGCTTGGGTAATGAAACAACAATGCATTCAGTATTGTGCCATCAGGCGTACCAGCACCTGGATGTACAACAAGATCACGAGGCTTATTAATTACTAATATGTCATCATCTTCATATACGATTTCAAGCGGGATATCTTGAGCTAACCAACGCTCTTCATCTTCTAATTCCGCTTTTACTACGATTTCTTCACCGCCCATCATTTTTACACGAGCTTTCGTGATCACTTCGCCGTTAACAGAAATGCTACCCGCAAGTACCCATTCTTTGATACGTGAACGAGAGAAATCAGAAAATAATTCAGCCGCCGCCTGATCCAAGCGTTGACCCAATTGACTGTCTTTTACTGTACTTGTTAATTCTATTTGTTGTGCCATACCGAACTTTTTTTTAAATTAGTGGTACTAATACCAAACAAATACATCATATTTGGTATCATCAACACTATAAGTGAAATAAACTATCTACCATTGTATCTGTTAACGGCACTTTTCGTAATGGATAACTTAAGTTTTTTTATTCAAGGATCATTTTCAAGCATGAAACGCTTAACACTTTCGTCATTATTAGCCGTATCTTTGCTGGTTGGTTGCTCAAGCAGTGATGATGTTATCCCTGATATCCCACCATCAGAATTATATTCTCAGGCTCAAATATCGTTACAGGCCGGTAATTGGACAAGTGCGGTTGAACGCCTTGAAGCATTGGATTCTCGCTACCCTTTTGGTGCCTACTCAGAGCAGGTTCAGCTTGATCTTATTTACGTATATTACAAAAATGATGACTTAGCTCTAGGTTTAGCCACCATTGAACGATTTAATCGATTAAACCCAACAAACCCCAAAGCGGACTGGGTGCTATACATGAGAGGATTAACTCACATGGCTCAGGATAGAAGCTTTATGCACGATCTATTTAGAGTTAATCGTTCAGATCGAGATCCAGAACCAGCACGTTCAGCCTTTAAAGATTTTAAACGCTTACTTGAGCGTTACCCTGATAGTTTATACGCAGAAGATGCTCAAACTCGTATGTTTGCGTTAAAAAATCGTTTAGCCGATTACGAATTAGCTACGGCAGACTTTTATTTACGTAGAGAAGCATGGATTTCAGCAATTAATCGTAGTCAAGAATTACAAAGAACCTACCCAGACACTGAAGCGGCAAGAAAATCATTAACGATTATGCTTTCTGCATATAAAGAGCTAAAGCTGGATGATGCAATCCAACGTACTGAAGAATTAATCGCATTAAACCCACAATAAGCAATACGATAAAAACAAAAAAGCAGCGCTCAAACAAAGCGCTGCTTTTTTATATCAAAAGAATAGTGTTCTGTCTGTTCTCGCTAACAAAGAAGGCTAGATTAAAAATTAACCAAAGAAAACAATCAGTTGAATTCGTCCCCTAAAAACAAATATTTCTAGTAACCAACCTTTCCAATCTACCTACTTTGCTCAATTCATCAAGTTTTTTTTCAAAAAAAATCCTAAGGCCTTGCCTGAGATCACATTCATTTACCTTCCAGACAAAACACTTCAAAAAGGTGATCTAGATCACTTTAATTTTACTGAGGATCCGTAATCTGGATACATGCCAAACGGGGCAACGAGAGGAAAATCATATGAAAGTAGAAATTACAGGCAACAACATCGACATCACTCCTGGCATCCGTGAACGTATTGAAGGGAAATTTAAAAAATTAGAAGAAAAAAGACATCTCGATATTATTGGACGTCATGCTAGCGTAACAAAACGCTCAAATGGTAAGCACAAGGTAGAAGCATACGTAACAATTGCAGGTGGTAAAGTTGCAGCCTCAGCTGAGCAAGAAGACCTATTTGGTACAATTAGAGAGATGTACCAAAAACTAGAACGCCAACTAGATAAGCTACAACACAAAGGCGAAGCTCGTCGAGCGACTCATGCTCAAGCTCCTGTAGTAGAAGAGCCAGAAGTTGAACTAGAAGACGAATACGAACAATAGTCAACTCCACGTTTTCTGAAACAGCGCTCATTTGAGCGCTGTTTTTTCTTGACGCAAACTTACCTCTTCCTTTATTGTGAATTAACTCTTAATTTACTAGGTTTGCTTATCCATGACTGACACTCACTATTCCCTTGACGATATACGTTTACGCCTTAATGATCTTGATAATGAATTATTAAAGCTATTTTCTGAACGTCGTAAACTCAGTCTAAAAGTAGCAAAAAGCAAAGTTCAAACTTCAAAGCCTGTGCGTGATTCAAAACGCGAACAGCAATTATTGGTAAAATTAATTAAAAATGGCAAAGCATTCGATTTAGATGCGCATTATATAACTCAAATTTTTCATACCATAATTGAAGATTCCGTTTTACTGCAACAAGAATACTTCCAAAATTTAGCCAATCCAGAATTAAGTCGAAAGCCGATAGCCAGAGTTGCCTATCTTGGTTCTAAAGGATCTTATTCAAATCTAGCTAGTCGTCGTTATTTTAGTAAGAAAAATACTGAATTAGCTGAATTAGGTTGTGAAAATTTTAGGGAAGTCATTAAGACCGTTGAATCAGGCCACGCTGATTACGGAGTATTACCAATTGAGAATACGAGCTCAGGCTCAATTAACGAGGTCTATGACCTACTGCAACATACCAGTTTATACATCGTTGGTGAGTTAACTCAAAAAATAGACCATTGCTTGCTAACGACTTCTGAAACGTCGTTAGAGCAAATAACAACACTCTACTCACACCCTCAGCCACATCAGCAATGTAGTGAGTTTCTAAATCGTTTAGATAACGTAGAACTCATTTCTTGCTCAAGCACTGCTGATGCCATGATTATGGTCAAAGATATTAATTCACCGACGGTTGCTGCTATCGGAAACTCCGACAGTGGTAAATTATATGGCTTACAACAACTCATTACTAACATCTCAAATCAAACCGAAAATCAAACTCGATTCATTGTTGTGGCAAGAAAACCGGTTGATGTTTCGGAACAAATACCAGCGAAAACGACATTAATTATGTCTACTTCACAAGATGCAGGCTCACTTGTTGAATCTTTACTTGTTCTAAGAAAATACGGTATTAATATGACGAAATTAGAGTCTCGTCCTATCATGGGGAATCCGTGGGAAGAAATGTTTTATATTGATTTAGAGGCCCATTTAAAATCAGATGCAATGAATTCAGCCATTGAAGAACTAACGTCAATTACACAATATTTAAAAGTTCTTGGTTGCTATCCAATAGAGAATGTAACTCCGACAACTATCCCTTTAACTTAATAATTGGATGCAGAAAATGAATGTGATTATTGCCTCTTTGAACCCTGCAAAAATAAATGCAGTAAAAGCGGCATTTACTTTAGTTTTTCCTGATACCACTTTCTCTTTTGAAGGCGTATCCGTCAGCAGTAATGTTCCAGATCAACCGATGAGCTGCACTGAAACCAAACAAGGGGCAATCAATCGAATCAATAATGCTAAGCAACAACATCCTAATAATAGATATTATGTAGGGCTTGAAGCCGGTATAGAAGAGTCATCCACGTTTGCATGGATAATTGTAGATAATGGTAAAAAGATAGGAGAATCACGTTCTTCTAGTTTACCACTCCCCCCAGCCGTAATTGCTGCGGTAAATGCAGGTAAGGAACTTGGAGATGTAATGGATGAACAATTCAATACTGATAATATAAAGCAAAAAGGTGGCGCTATTGGCTTGCTAACAAACAATCTATTGACTAGAAGTTCTGTTTATCAGCAAGCGTTAATTCTCGCACTTATTCCTTTCTTGCACCCTGATCGCTTTTAGCACTCACTTCAAGAACTTCCATTAGCCATGCTTTTTCATCATCAGTATGGCTTTTTAATTCATTTGAACCTCGTGTAATCGTTGCAACCCCGACACCAAGTAGCTGGCTTATTTGCCTTTGACTTAAATCACCCTGCAAGAGTTCATGACATATGTTAACGCGAGCCATTAATGCTTCACGCTCATCAGGTGTCATCAGCATCGTTAATAAAGATTGATGTTTATTTTGCTCTGCTGCATTTGCTATCAATGCCATAACTTGCGACCAATCTGAATATTTGGCTGAACCAGACATACAATCCTCAATATAATGATAAAAGAAAGGGGACTCTAAAGTCCCCTACTCTATAATTAATCTAAAAAAATTAATACTCTAAATTAAGCTCTTTATCAGATAAGAAAGGGCCTTTCTCCCCAAGTAAGCTACGGTAATACGTTTCAAACATTAAAATATTTTGTACATAACCTCTTGTTTCTTTAAAAGGAATCGCTTCAATAAAGGCATAAGCATCTAATTTCTCATTAGATACCGCTCTCCAACGCTTAACTCGGTGAGGCCCTGCATTATATCCCGCTAAAGCAAAAATTCGATTTCCATCATAATCATCTAACAATCCTTTTAGATAATTAGAACCAATGTGTATATTCACATCCACATTATTAAGGCTACTCACACCTTCATATTTATCATAATCAATTTTCTTTGCTGTATATTTTGCCGTCGCTGGCATAATTTGCATTAATCCTCGCGCCCCAACCGGAGATTGAGCTTCTGCGTATAACGCACTTTCTTGGCGAGACAAAGACATAAGCGTTATTTTATCTAAACCCAACTCTTTACTGTAATGCCCAAACCACCACTGATGGGCAATAGGGAATCGTAAACTTAAGTAACCCCACATCTTCCCTTTAATGGTTGCAAGCACTGTAAAGTGATGCCAACGGTGCTGAGCAGCATAGCTTGCTAACTCCTTTACTTCTTTTTTAGAAGAGCGGACTAATAAATATTCCCACTCACTTTTGGCTGTTGAGATTTCATCAATCGCAATAAGTTCTTTAATTCGATTTAATTCATTTTTATACTTTTCGGCGACGGCTTTAGTATTCTTCGATGCTTTATCCATAGAATATTGAATCGGTTCACCTAAAATATTCGCAGCCGCAACACTATAAAAATTACGCTGACCAAGTAGCTTTTTGAGGCGAGCATCAGCGGCTGATTGTTTTCCCTCTTCGCTTTCTATGCGAGCAATCCAAAACTGCCAACGTAACGATTTTTTTGCACTTGGTGTTAAATAACCGATCCATTTACTAACGTCATTCCAATCAGCGGCTCTTATTGCAACCCTAATTCGTCGCTCTACAAATGAATCTTCTGGATTTGTTTCTAACTCAGTATCACGCCAAGCAGCTAAAGAAGCCGAATCTGTAGACATGATACTACTGACTATTCGTTTCTTTATCGCAATATGTTCATCTGAACTGAATTGTTGCTTTTTCACTAATTCAGGCAACATTTCAATCGCTTTTTTAGGATTTTTTCTTGCTTCTCTTTCTATAGAAATAAGCGTTAGTTGCTTAGTAAATTCAGTGGCTTCATTTTTTGCAGAGTACTCATTTAACGAATCAGGTTCATTAAATAACTCAACAATATGCTTTGCCTGTATTTTTGCTTCCTCTGAAGACAACATTTTTTCTAAATAAGAAAACAAATTATTATTTCGAGCTTTATATACTAACAACATACGATCAATAATCAGTTCATCCGTCAGTTTTCCTGCGTCACTCCAAGCACTAAATAAATCATCACATTCATAAGTAACCGAACTGCCCGTTAACCACAATTTTTCAGCGCCTTTCCACGCTGTTTTTTTATCGCCCAACTTATTTTTTGCTTGGTAGTAATAGCATTGTAAATTTGTGCTGCTCGGTTCTTGTGGGAAATAATCAACAAAATCCGCCCAACGCTCATTAAGACCAAGAATAACTAAGTATTGATAATCTAATGAATTACCAATGGCGAGTGTTTGATGAGCGTGTCTAAACAGTCGAATGTCATCGGGAGTTTTAGCCTGTAAATCCATTCTCAGCTCACGATAGTCTAAATAAGGAGCGAGTGGATAATCATCCAGTGAAGCTCTAACTTTCTTATATTCATCGAATTTTTTTTCAGTGAGTAAATCTTTTGCTTCTTGATATTGAACTCGTGATTCATCAATTGATAACGCTTCAGCAATATGCACACTCATACCAATACATAACGCCGCCATCATCCCTAATTTGTGTCCGCTATATTTCATTGATTTTTTAAACACCTAACTTCCAACCTTTTGCATCAGCATACTGATATAAGACAGAGTAAATAACTCTCTAATTCTTCTTTTAGTTTACTTATATTACCCTAGTAACGACAAGAATGAGTGTTAAACTATGTATCATAAATAGTAAAATAATATTTTCATTAACCTACTCTAATAAGTGATTATGGCCGAATACGTATATACAATGTCACGAGTGAGCAAAATTGTTCCTCCAAAAAGACAAATCCTGAAAGACATTTCTCTTAGCTTCTTCCCTGGTGCAAAAATCGGTGTTCTTGGCCTAAATGGGTCAGGTAAATCAACACTACTTCGCATTATGGCTGGTCTTGATACCGACATTGATGGTGAAGCTCGTCCACAAAGTGGATTGAAAATTGGCTATCTACCACAAGAACCTGTTTTAGATGAATCAAAAACAGTTCGTGAAATTGTTGAAGAAGCCGTATCTGATGTAGCAGGTGCACTCACTCGATTAGATGCCGTGTATGCAGCTTACGCAGAAGAAGATGCTGATTTTGATGCCCTAGCAAAAGAACAAGGTGAACTTGAAGCTCTAATTCAAGCAAAAGATGGGCATAATCTTGAAAATGCTTTAGAGCGTGCAGCGAATGCACTACGCCTTCCTGAATGGGATGCAAAGATAGAGTTTTTATCAGGTGGTGAACGTCGTCGTGTTGCGATTTGTCGTCTATTGCTTGAAAAACCAGACATGCTTCTTCTTGATGAACCAACCAACCACCTTGATGCTGAATCTGTTGCTTGGCTTGAGCATTTCCTTGTTGAGTACTCAGGTACTGTTGTGGCCATTACCCATGACCGTTATTTCTTAGATAACGCTGCAGGTTGGATCTTAGAGCTTGACCGTGGCGAAGGTATCCCATGGGAAGGTAACTATACGTCTTGGCTAGAGCAAAAAGATGAACGTCTAAAACAAGAATCATCGAAAGAAAACGCTCGTCAAAAAACGATAGAAAAAGAGCTTGAATGGGTTCGTCAAAACCCTAAAGGCCGCCAAGCTAAATCAAAAGCTCGTATGGCTCGCTTTGAAGAACTTCAAAATACAGACCATCAAAAACGTAATGAAACCAACGAACTGTTTATCCCACCAGGTGAACGCTTAGGTGATAAAGTTCTTGAAGTGACTAACCTAACGAAATCGTTCGGGGATCGTGTATTAATTGATAACTTGTCATTCAGTATGCCTAAAGGCGCTATCGTCGGTATTATCGGCGCCAATGGTGCAGGTAAATCTACACTATTTAAAATGCTAAGTGGTGCCGAAGAAGCTGATTCAGGTTCTATTGTATTGGGCGAGACAGTTAAGCTTGCTTCTGTTGATCAGTTCCGTGACAGCATGGACAATACAAAAACGGTTTTCCAAGAAATCTCTGAAGGTGCAGAGATCATCAAGATCAATAATTATGAAATTCCAGCACGAGCATACTGTTCTCGCTTTAACTTCCGTGGAAATGATCAACAAAAAATCATTGGTGATCTTTCTGGTGGTGAGCGTAACCGTGTTCATTTAGCAAAACTGCTAAAAACCGGCGGCAACGTACTGTTACTCGATGAGCCAACCAATGACTTGGATGTTGAAACATTACGAGCATTAGAAGAAGCACTTCTTGAGTTCCCAGGCTGTGCAATGGTTATCTCGCATGACCGTTGGTTCTTGGACCGTATTGCTACTCATATTCTTGATTACCGTGATGAAGGCCAAGTTAGCTTCTTTGAAGGTAACTACACTGAATACAGCGAGTGGTTGAAGAAAACGTTAGGTGCTCAAGCGGCTGAACCTCACCGCATTAAATATAAACGCATGACTAAGTAATTATAGTCTTATTGATATTTATCATCAGGGCCGCATTCTTGCGGCCTTTTTAATAAATTAAAAAACAAACAGATATCATACTTAAACAAAATACGACCAAAGAAGGAAAAATGATGATTGAACGACGTAAATTTTCACGAGTTGTATACCAATCAAGTATCACGTTAATACAAGAAATTCAGCAATGGAAAGGGTCTCTTATTGATTTATCCCTCCATGGCTTATTAATCCAATTGAGTGACCACTGCGAAATTGAGCTAAATAACCAAGTAATCGTACACTTCACTCTTAATGACAGTGATATACATATAATTGCAGAATGTGAAATCATTCAAAAAACAAATAATATGCTAAGACTCTGTATTAGCCACATAGATATTGATAGTATTAGCCACCTTAAACGCCTGATCGAACTTAATGTGGGTAATGATGAACTATTATTGCGCCAATTATCAGAGCTAACCGAACCAAACTAACCCAAAAGACAATTATTACTTTATGCCTGATAAAATCCGAATTTCAGTCTCTCATAACAAAGGTACGCGTTTTTTCGCTCTTTCTCCTAAACGGAAAAACATGGTGATTTTATCTTTGTTATTAGGGATAAGCTCTTTTGTGTTTACTTGTTTTGGTCTTCATTATTTCTACCAACAACAACAATTATCCAAACTAGCTATCACCCACTTGCAAGAGCAAAATAAGGGCCTAAATAAGCTAATTATTGACAATAACAGCAATAATCACGAGTTAACTCAGCAACTAGAAGCTAAAGAAGATGAGCTTTTAGTAATAAGCCAGCGTATTGAAGATGTCGAATCAGTTCTTGGGTTACAAGAGTTATCTGAAGATGACTCGTTATTAGCAGAAAAAACACTTGAGCAACGATTAGATGTTGCCGCGATAGACTCAGCAGTAAGAGCGACAATGTTTCGCCTTATTCCTAATGATACCCCTCTTAACTATACACGTGAATCATCCAGTTTTGGACGAAGAACTAACCCTATTTCAGGAAAACGACAACGTCATTTAGGTCTAGATCTAACGTGTAAACGAGGAACAGAAATATACGCCCCAGCCGATGGTGTAATAGAACTCGCGCGTGGAAGTAACAAAGGTTATGGTAATTTATTAAAAGTTCAGCATTCTTTTGGCTTTATGACCATGTACGCTCACCTGCAAAAATTTAAAGTACGATCAGGACAGTTTGTAAAAAAAGGAGACTTGATTGCAACTTGTGGTAATTCAGGAAATTCGACCGGCCCTCACTTACACTATGAAGTTCGTTTTCTAGGCAGAGTATTGAATCCTAGATCATTCATTGATTGGACGCCTGAGAAGTTTGATAGTTTGTTCGAAAAAGAACGTAGCGTGAAATGGACACCTTTAGTAAATGTCATTAGTAATGTGGTTAAACTGCAATTAAAGCTCACTCAAAAGCCGACAATAGAACAAGTTGAAGCGATTAATACGGTAAAAGCGGAACAAAAGAATAATCAACAACTTACCCAATAATATATTCTGCTAAAAAAGGTGAGTAGATACTCACCTTTTTTACTAAACTAGTTTCTTTCTCGATGTATCGAATCATTTGCCTGTCGAAGTAAGCCTTTGCTTTCAGCTAAAAACTGCTCCGCGTAATCACCAAACCACGTTTCAACTTCTTCAAAGCTTTCAATAAATCCAACACGATTATGATTTTCTAATAATGAAATTGCATCACCAAAACGCTGATGGAAACGCTTTATCATTTCAATGTTCTCTTCAGAAGAAAGAATAATATCCGCGTACAAATTTGGATCTTGAGCAAACAATCGTCCAACCATCAGTAACTCTAAACGATAAATAGGTGAGCTTAGATTAAGTAACTGTTCAATATCAGGATTTTCTTTAGATAGATGCTGACCATAAGCAAAAGAAGTAAAGTGACGCAGTGCTTGAATGAGAGTCATGCCTTTATCGTGTTCACTTGCAGAAATATCACGAACAATAGCCCCCCAAATTTCAAACTGATCTTTTAGCCAAGAATAAGCATCTTTACCACGCCCATCACACATTACAATAACCTGTTTAGCGAGGCTAGGGACATCTGGACCGAACATTGGATGTAAGCCAACAACCGGGCCCTTATGCACTTTCATCATCGCTTCAAGCGGCTTTTGCTTTATTGACGTTAGATCACACAGAATACAATCATCAGGTAGCATTGAAAGTTTACCGATCACATCAATCGTTAGATTAATAGGTACAGTAACAACAACCATTCCCACACCTTCTAAAATAACGTCAGCGTTATCCCAATCTTGACTTCCAAGAATTCGCACATCATAACCAGATAGTTTAAACATTTTTGCGAATAAACCACCAAGTTGGCCTTTACCTCCAACAATAACAATCGGTCTAAGTTCTGGTCTTAAACATTTAAAACCTGAGTCATTTTCACTGCTGTAAGATTCTCGCATTGTACGACGAAGAATGTCTTCAATAAGAGATGGCGGAACGCCTTTTCTCTCAGCTTCTTCGCGTCTTGAAGCCAACATTGCTGCCTCTCGACTTGGATCATAAATAGGCAAACCATATGCACTTTTTACTTCACCAACTTGTTCAACTAATTGTAAACGTTGAGCAAGAAGATCTAACATTTGTTTATCAACCGCATCAATCTTATCGCGTAAATGACTCAGTTCTACCGCCATCTCGTTCTATCCTTTTAAACGATCTTCCAATACAGGAATTAATTCTTCATGAGTATGACGTAATAGTGCCTCAGTTGATGCCCAATTGATACACGCATCAGTGATTGAAACTCCGTACTTCATCTCCGCTAATGGAATATCAGACGGTTGATTTCCTTCATTTAAGTGACTCTCAATCATTAACCCTATAATCGATTTATTTCCTTCTCGGATTTGATGGATAGCGTCCTCCGCAACTAATGGTTGGCGACGGTAATCTTTACGTGAATTGGCATGACTACAATCAATCATTAATGCAGCATCAAGATTGGATTTAGATAATTCATCTTCACATTCAGCAACAGAAACTGAATCGTAATTTGTTTGTTTGCCGCCACGTAAGATCACGTGCCCATTTGGGTTGCCCTGCGTCGTTAATAACGCAACTTGCCCCTCGCTATTTATTCCCATAAAACGGTGACCAGAAGCGGCTGCCTGCATTGCATTAATCGATGTTGATAAGCTTCCATCAGTTCCATTTTTAAAACCAACAGGAACAGATAAGCCACTCGCCATTTCGCGGTGAGTTTGTGATTCCGTGGTTCTAGCACCAATAGCAGCCCAACTAAATGTATCACCAATATATTGCGGGCTAATTGGATCAAGGGCTTCAGTCGCAAGTGGGATCCCAATTTCAGATAAATCCACTAGTAGCTGTCGTGCAGTGTGCAAACCACCTTCGATGTCAAATGAACCATCTAGATGCGGATCGTTTATTAACCCTTTCCAGCCTACCGTCGTTCTTGGCTTTTCAAAATAAACACGCATAACGATAAACAATTGGTCACTAAGCTCTTCTGAAATAGCTTTCAGACGTTTCGCGTATTCTTTGGCTGCATCAATATCATGAATAGAACAAGGTCCACAAACAATAAGTAAACGGTGATCTTTTTTATGAATGATATTTGAGATCGTCTGACGAGATTGTTGAATAAAATGACGCGCACTTTCACTCAAAGGGATTTTATTCTTTAATTCTTGAGGGGTAATAAGCACTTGCTCATCAATAATATTAATATTACTTAATTCACTCTTTTTCATTCCTACACCTGTAAACTTTTATGTCCATTAAATAGTCTTTTAAGACGAATAGAAATAATCTAACAGGTATAAGCGACAAATCAACCTATGTAATGTAAAAAATACAAAAAAATATTATCGTAAACTTATATTTACAATAATATTTAGGCGTAAAAAAAGGTGCGCTGATAACAGCACACCTTCATAGCACATTTGATAAACGTTCTCGTGTGCGTTACTTTTTAGCCAGCTTCTCTTTGATACGAGCTGATTTACCAGAACGCTCACGCAGGTAGTACAACTTGGCACGACGTACTGCACCGCGACGTTTAACTTCGATGCTGTTAACGATTGGAGAGTGAGTTTGGAACGTACGCTCAACACCTTCACCGTTAGAAATTTTACGTACAGTAAACGCAGAGTGAAGACCACGGTTACGAATAGCGATTACAACGCCTTCGAATGCCTGTAGACGCTCACGCTCACCTTCTTTAACTTTAACTTGAACTATAACAGTATCACCTGGAGAGAACTTAGGTAGATCTTGCTTTAGTTGCGCATCTTCAATTGCTTTAATGATGTTGCTCATTTTTGTATATCCTAGAATAAACTGATACTAAATTTCTTAATTACTTACTTTGCTGATGTTCTTCACGAACAAATTCAGCCAGTAATAATTCCTGTTCGTCAGTCAGAGCTAGATTTCCCAGGAGCTCTGGTCTTCTTAGCCAAGTACGGCCTAACGATTGTTTCATTCGCCAACGAGCGATATCTTTATGATTTCCAGATTTAAGTACACTAGGCACTTCCTTACCATCCAAGACCTCTGGCCTTGTATAGTGCGGACAATCTAACAAACCGTCTGCAAAAGAATCTTCTTCAGCGGACGCAAAATCTCCAAGTACACCCGGAACAAACCGAGAGACAGAATCAATCAACGTCATAGCAGGGAGTTCCCCGCCTGTAAGCACAAAATCGCCAATTGACCATTCTTCGTCAACTTCAGATTGTATTATGCGCTCATCTACGCCTTCGTATCGGCCACAGATAAGAACTAAGTTCTCGTTTGTTGCCAATTCCTCAACACCAGCTTGATTCAGCGTTCTGCCTTGAGGTGAAAGGTAAATCACTTTCGTTTTGCCTGGAGCGGCTTCTCTGGCTGCAGTAATGGCATCGCGCAAAGGCTGTACCATCATTAACATACCAGGACCACCACCATAAGGTCGGTCATCAACAGTGCGATGTTTATCTTGAGTGAAATCTCTAGGATTCCATGTCTCTATAGATAAAAGACCTTTTTTAATTGCTTGGCTAGTTACCCCAAAATCGGTAACCGAACGGAACATTTCAGGAAATAGGCTTATAACCCCAACCCACATGTGCCCTCGCTTTACCTAGGGTTTAGAACCCAGGATCCCAGTCAACTTCGATCCGTTGAGCCTCACGATCAATTACTTTGATCACTTGCTCATCAATAAAAGGAATCAAACGTTCCTTTTTACCAAAAGCATCTTTCAGGTTTGCTTTGACTACAAGAACATCGTTTGATCCGGTTTCAAAGATGTCGTCAACAATACCTAGGCCGTAACCTTGGCTTGTAACCACTTCCATACCAAACAATTCACGCCAGTAGAATTCATCTTCTGACAGCTCAGGTAGTGCATCTGCTTTAACTGCAATTTCCAGGTTAGTATAAGCTTGAGCTTCTTCTCTAACTTCTAACCCTTCCAGTTTGCACACCAAACCTTTATGACGTTTCCAGCTTTCGACTGAAAACTCGACCCACTCATCTTTTACTTTAATAAGTAAAGGTTTGTAGTCGAAAATGCTTTCAGGTTGATCAGTAAAAGAAACTACTTTCAACCATCCACGAATGCCATAGGAAGCACCGAACTTACCTACAACAATTACTTCGTCTTGCTTACTCATAAAATCTTTACCTTTAACCAACTAAATTAAGCCGCTTTGTTAGCGTCTTTAACTAGCTTAGCTACACGATCAGAAAGACCAGCGCCTAAACCAACCCAATGGTTAACGCGGTCAAGATCTAAACGAAGACCTTCTTCTTGACCTTGTGCTGTAGGGTTAAAGAAACCTACTTTCTCAATGTAACGACCAGTTGATTTAAAACGGCTGTCCGCTACTACGATTTGATAAAATGGACGCTTCTTCGCGCCGTGACGTGCCAAACGAATGGTAACCATATCGTCCTCTATTTGCTTCGTACAAAAATTAAATTGGCTCAAAAAAAAAGAATTTTATTGAGCCCTCGTGCCAAAATAAAGCCCCGGAATTTTACTCTTATGAGGTTTCAATGCAAGGGATTTAGCTATTTTATCACCAATTATTTCTGTAATTAGTGAAAAAATGGGGTAAAAAAGGTGCGCTAGGTAAAATTTATTAAAAAATTCACTTGTCGCACCTTGTTATCTGATTAATACACTTTGACAATGTGCAATTGAATATTAGCGGCCAAAGCCACCCATACCACCGCCCATTCCGCCCATCATGCCTTGCATATTACGCATCATGCCTTTCATGCCACCTTTCTGCATTTTTTTCATCATTTTCTGCATTTGAGTAAACTGTTTCAGCATGCGATTCACATCTTGTACTTGAGTACCAGAACCTGCTGCAATACGTTTTTTACGTGAGCCTTTAATTAGTTCAGGGCGCTGGCGTTCTTTCATTGTCATGGAATTAATAATGGCTTCCATTTGATTGAACATTTTGTCGTCCACTTTATCTTTGACATTAGCAGGTAGCTGAGACATACCAGGAAGCTTATCCATCATCCCCATCATGCCACCCATATTTGTCATCTGACCAAGCTGCTCACGAAAATCTTCAAGATCAAAACCTTTCTTCTCTTTGAACTTTTTCGCTAATCGTTCTGCTTTTTCTTTATCTACGTTCTTCTCTAGATCTTCAATTAGAGAAAGAACATCACCCATACCTAAAATACGAGAAGCAATACGTTCTGGGTGGAAAGGTTCTAGTGCATCCGTTTTTTCACCGACACCTAAGAATTTAATTGGCTTGCCCGTAATGTGACGAACAGATAATGCAGCACCACCACGAGCATCACCGTCTACTTTGGTTAGAATAACACCCGTAAGTGGTAAAATATCACCAAACGCTTTTGCCGTATTAGCGGCATCTTGCCCCGTCATTGCATCGACAACAAATAACGTTTCAATTGGATTTACATGTGCATGAAGCTGCTTAATTTCTTCCATCATTTCAGTATCAACAGCTAGACGACCAGCCGTATCAACGATAACAACATCAAAAAACTTTAACTTAGCGTGGCTAATTGCACCATCAACAATATCAATCGGTTTTTGATCTGCACTTGATGGGAAGAAATCGACATCAACTTCTGACGCTAACATTTCTAGCTGTTTAATTGCCGCAGGACGGTATACATCGGCAGACACAACTAAAACTTTCTTTTTATCTCTTTCTTTTAATAGCTTCGCTAATTTACCGGTACTGGTTGTTTTACCTGCACCTTGTAAACCTGCCATTAAAATAACCGCAGGCGGCTGACACGCTAAATTTAGAGCCTCATTTGAGTCTCCCATTATAGCTTCTAGCTCAGACTGAACGATTTTAATGAATTCTTGACCCGGTGTTAGGCTTTTTGATACCTCAACCCCTACGGCGTTTTCTTTTATTCGCTTAACAAAATCACGAACAACAGGTAAAGCAACGTCTGCTTCTAACAAAGCCATACGAACTTCACGTAGCGTTTCTTTAATGTTTTCTTCTGTTAATCGACCTTTACCACTGATGTTTTTCAGGGTTTTGGATAGTCTATCCGTTAAATTATCAAACATATTCTTGCGCCTAATCTGCGAGCATTGATCAATTATAACCTAATAGTATGCAAAATATTGTTGGTTATAATTAAAATTTTTTATCCTAACCGAATCACACCTACCGAGATTGACCTGTACAGGGTATAATCAATCTGTTGATAAATTAGATGACTCGTGATTATGGATACCATTACAGCAATCAGTGCTGCGCTTTTTTACTTTTTAGCATTAGGTTTTGTTATTCCTGGCTTAGCTAGTCAAAATAAAATAAAAACCAATGCTGTATTTATATGTGCGTCGCTTGCATTACTTGTGCATGCGTGGCAATTAAAAGAGCTCATTTTAAATACCTCAGGTCAGAATTTAAGTATTTTAAATGTAGCCTCTCTAATTAGCTTTATTATTTCACTCACGATGAGTGTTTCAATGCTGAAATTTAGAGTATGGTTTATTCTGCCTGTTGTTTATAGTTTTTCAGCCATTAATTTACTTGCAGCAACCTTTCTCTCTGGTGCTTTTATTACCCATTTAGAAACGCACCCCAGCTTATTGATACACATATCATTAGCTTTGTTTGCTTATTCAACCTTAATGATCGCCACTTTATATGCACTTCAGCTGGCTTGGCTTGATCATAAACTTCGCAGTAAAAAATCACTCACGCTAAATCCTAATCTCCCCCCTTTAATGATGGTGGAACGTCAACTTTTCAAGATCATCCTCGTTGGTTTATTTCTACTAACTCTTACTTTATTGACCGGACTCACATTCATACAAGATATGCTCGCTCAAGGTAAAACTCATAAAGCCGTATTATCCTTTATTGCTTGGGTTGTTTATGCCGTATTAACATGGGGGCATTATCAAAGAGGATGGAGAGGACAAAAAGCATTATGGTTTAGCTTAACGGGTGCATTTCTTCTCACTCTTGCTTATTTTGGTAGTCGATTTGTGCAAGAAGTTATCTTAACGTAAACAAGACTTCTAGCTCACTTTTCAAGATCAAATTTGACATATCAAGCACTGATATTGATAAATAACCTTTACATTGTATTTTTCACTGAGGATCAAGTCACTTGGATGACATATCAACCGGCGCCCTATTTACGATTTTAGCTGTACTTATTATTGCATCTGGTTATTTTTCAAGCTCTGAAACCGGCATGATGTCTTTAAATCGATATCGCTTAAAACACTTATCCAATCAAGGCCATAAGGGTGCGCAGCGTGTTGAGAAATTACTAAGTCGCCCAGACCGACTTATTGGTTTAATTCTAATCGGCAACAACCTCGTTAATATTCTCGCTTCTGCTATCGCGACTATTTTAGGTATGCGCTTATACGGGGATTACGGTGTTGCAATTGCTACCGGTGTTCTGACTCTCGTCATTCTTGTCTTTGCCGAAGTAACACCAAAAACACTTGCAGCAATGTATCCTGAGCGAGTGGCTTACAGCAGCAGTATCCTACTCAATATTCTAATGAAAGTTTTATCTCCATTAGTCATCCTAGTAAACCTGATTACTAATGGCTTTCTAAAACTTCTTGGCCTTGGTACAAACCACTCTCACAAAGACAACCTTAGTTCAGAAGAATTACGAACGGTTGTTCATGAGGCTGGAGGACTTATCCCACGCCGCCACCAAGATATGCTTATTTCTATTTTAGATTTAGAACATGTCACTGTTAATGACATCATGGTGCCTCGCAGCGAAATTACAGGCATTGATATTAATGACGATTGGAAATCTATTTCACGCCAACTGGCTCACTCGCCACACGGTCGTATCGTTCTTTATCGTGACCAAATTGATGAAGTTGTGGGAATGCTTCGTTTACGCGAATCCTACCGCTTAATGCTTGAAAAAAATGAATTTACAAAAGAAACATTATTAAGGGCAGCTGATGAAATTTATTTCATTCCCGAAGCAACACCTTTAAATATTCAACTATTAAAATTTCAACGTAATAAAGAGCGTATTGGACTAATCGTAGATGAATACGGCGATATTCAAGGTTTGATTACTTTAGAAGACATACTAGAAGAAATTGTTGGTGAGTTTACTACTTCAATGGCACCAAGTTTAACCGAAGAGATCACTCCTCAACCTGACGGCAGTTTCATGATTGAAGGCAGCGCTAATATTCGAGATATTAATAAAGGCCTGAAATGGAGTTTACCAACAGATGGTCCAAGAACATTAAATGGGCTGATACTCGAACACCTAGAAGAAATTCCGGGCACTCAAATCAAAGTAAATATAGAACATCATCAAATGGAAATTATCGCAGTAGAAGAGAACAAAATTAATTTGGTTAAAGTATTCCCTAGTAGCGATAATAATTAGCTTATATACAAGCACAAAAAAGCCCGTATTAGATTTCTAATGCGGGCTTTTTAAATTCGAAATGAAATTAATCTACAGATAGTTCTTTAAGCATTGACTCGGGAAGAGCCAAGTCATCATTTTTATTTACTTGAATACCTGCGGCTAAAATAGCGGTAGCAATCGCTTTCGCTTCTTCTAAAGAATGCATGGTATATGTACCACACTGATATTCATTTAATTCAGGTATTTTATTCTGATCTTCAACATTAAGAACATCTTCCATTGATGCAATCCAAGCGTTAGCAACCGTTTGTTCTACAGGTGTACCAATTAAGCTCATGTAAAAACCAGTACGACATCCCATTGGTGAAATATCAATAATTTCTACATCCGTACCATTCAAATGATTACGCATGAACCCTGCATATAGATGCTCTAATGTGTGAATGCCTTTTTCAGATAAAATATCTTTATTTGGTGCAGTAAAGCGTAAATCAAATACGGTGATAGTATCACCTTTAGGCGTTTGCATTTTCTTTGCAACACGTACCGCGGGTGCTTCCATACGGGTATGATCTACAGTAAAACTGTCTAATAATGGCATAATTTATTCCTTTAATTTATGGATAGCGGTGACTTACCACCACCAACTACTTTGTCTTTCAAGCTCAACTTTACATTGTTTTAATTGCCAACCATACGTTTTTGCTTGAGATTCAACCCTACGGGCAATTTTAATCAATTGAGGTTTCTTTTGGTAGCTTTTGCGCTTATAGCCGCCGCGACCCTCGTGATAAGCTAAATATTGATTGTAAGGATCCCACTTTGAGATACCTAGTTGCTTTTGGCTTCCGTCAGTATACCAACCTATAAACATTATCGCATCATCAAAACTACTGCGAGATCCCCCACCGGTTTCATCTTCATACTCGCCCCATACAGGGTCTTGAGCTTGTGCATAACCATAAGCAGAACTAGGACGACTCCAAGGTATAAACCCTAACAATTTTGTTCTTGGTGGACGGACATCTGAGCGAAAGCTACTCTCTTGCTTCATGATAGCCATAGCAACATTAATTGGAGTGCCGTATTCTTCATTCATGTCTTTAGCATCATCATACCATCCGCCTTTCTCTCGAAAGATCTCGCAAAGGTTATCCTGCTTTGTCGGCGGCGCCGTAGCACAACCAGATAACGAAACTAAGGCGACAATAATTAGTGAAAATTTATAATTCATTTTTTACTCAATAAAAAAGCACTGCTATTCATTTAGGATAACAGTGCTTGTTATACGATATTTGTTTTATTTCAAATAATTGAAATAATCATCTAAATACTCTGAAAAAGGCATTGTATCACTGGCCTCAATTTCTTTCTGAGCCAGAACAGAACGCTCTACCTCTGTATCCAACTCATCTTTAGTATAGAAGCTGTATTTATGATCTAAATGCGCTTGGCGATGTTGTATTGCCAATTTACAACCAATAATACCAATACCACCAGCCTTCTTCGTTTCAGCAAGTAGACGACCTGAAATAGTTAACTCTGGATTCTCTATCATCGCACTTAGTCGTTGATGAGTTTGTTGGTATGCATCATCACCATTAACGGCATCCATTTTTTTAGCTATTGTGAATAGATCATCAAAAACTCGTTCAGCCCATGCTTTCTGAGTTAAACGCTCCCCTTGGCAACCAATTTGAAGCTCTAACCCAGGCTTACGTCCCAGTTCAACAATCTTATTCCAATTGTCTTTCCAACACGCCATTTCACTATCATCCATAGGAGCAGAATCAGTGAGTACAGACCATGTTAAGAAAAGGTCTAAGAATCGAACTTGATCTTCATCTACACCAATAGGGCTAAATGGGTTTACATCTAAAGATCGAACTTCTATATATTCAATCCCCGAACGCTCTAATGCTTCTGAAGGCTTTTCACCTGGTTTAGCGACACGCTTAGGGCGAATTGGAGCATACAATTCATTTTCAATCTGCAACACATTCGCATTTAATTGGATGTGTTTATCACCCTCTTTTAAACCTATTTTTGCAAACTCTTCCGATGGAGTGCGAATCGCTTTATTCAAGCCTTCAATATATTCATCGATACTATTTAAACTGATTTTCAAATCACTTTGAGCATCATTTGTATAACCAAGATCGCTTAATCTTAATGATGTTGCATAAGGTAAATACAATGTTTTACCTAGTGATTCAAAATTCATTGTCGTTTCTCTACCTTGAATAAAAGAACCACACAATGCAGGAGAAGCACCAAAGAAATAAGGGATCAACCACCCAAAGCGGTAGTAATTACGGATCAACCCAAAATAAGCATCAGATACTGAATCTTGACGATCTTTTTCAGTTTGCTCACCCAGTAATTCGTCCCAAAATTCATTCGAAAAAGAAAAGTTAAAATGAACACCAGAAATGACCTGCATCACACTGCCATAACGGCGCTTTAAACCTTCACGGTAAGTCGTTTTTAATTGACCAACATTAGATTTACCATACTGCGCTAAAGTAATGTCATCATCTTTGCTCACAAAACATGGCATAGACAGCGGCCACAATTTTTCCTCTCCCATATGAGAGACCGTGTAATGATGCACATCTTCTAATTGCTTTAATACCGTTTTAACATCATGAGATACCGGCGTAATAAATTCTAATAATGACTCAGCAAAATCCGTTGTAATGTATTTGTGAGTGAGTGCTGAACCTACGCCTGCTGGATGTGGTTTTGAAGACAGTGCAGCATCAAGAGTAAAACGAAGTGTTTCTCTTTCAATACCACGGCCAGTATTTTTAAAGGCTTTGGGATTAGACGCGACTTTCTGTAATCGGTTAGTAAATTCGGTCAAAATACATTCTCGCTATTGAGGTAGATCTAAGATCTTTATCCTAGGATAGTAGCAAATTTTACTAGTGTTTGAATAATAAAAAAAGAGCAGTAATTAGTATTAATAATGACTGCTGCATATTAAATACTATTTATTCACCGTGATAGATTCGATTGGTAAACCTAACGTTTTTAATTTAGGGGTTAATGACTTAGCATCTCCAACCACAATAATTTGATATTGAGTTTGGTCAAACCACTTAGAAGCCAACGCATTCAAATCCTCTCTACCTAATGTCGCAATTAATGTATTTTGCTCATCAATAAAATCTTCATCTAATGAATAGGTTAATATTTTACCTAGAAGATTCGCTTTTTGGCTTGGTGTTTCGTATTTCAATGCATCTTGTTGACCAACCGCTAAACGCATAAAGTTTAGTTCATCCATTGTCATTCCATCGTTCTTATATTTATCCATTTCAGAAATAAATTCTTTGATCGATTCAAGAGTCACATCAGCTCGAACTTGAGCATAAAAGATAGCCATGCCGACTTCTTTATTCCCCATTAAATAACCACCTGCGCCATAGGTATAGCCTTTATCTTCACGCAAATTCTGATTGATTCGGCTATTGAAGTTGCCCGCTAAGTTAAAATTAGCAAGTTGTGTTTGATACAATTCACCAGTTGCATCAAATGGAATGCCTTGGCGAACAAAACGAACCACACTTTGCGGAGCGTTCGGCTTATCAATTAAATATATTTTTTGTCCCGCTAGCGTAGGTAATTGCTGCGGAGCTAACAAACTTGGTGCTGAACCTTCCCATGTAGATAGAAAAGAGAGCTTAGAGATTAAGTCTGATTTTTGCACATCACCAACCGACACAACTTGAGTACCAATCGGAGTGTAGCGTTTCTTATAGAACGCCTTAACATCAGATAACGTCAAACTTTTCACCGATTCCATCGTTCCATCAGGGGAGCGATCAAATATGGTGCCTTTAAAGAGAACTTCGCGTGTTGCTTGTGATGCTAACCATGCTGGTTTTTGATGATCGTAAACTAAACCTTCGATTGCTTGCTTCTGTAAACGATCAAAATCAGACTGTTTAAATGCCGGAGAAAATAGCATTTCATTCACTATACTAAGCGTTTCATCTAGATTTTTAGTCAATGATGAAATTGATATCGCAGTGGTATAGCTACCAGAATTAAAAGAGATGCTGCTGCCCAATTTATCCAGTCTCTTTTGAATATCTTCTGAACTAGATTTAACCGTACCTTCTTCCATCATAGAAGCCGTCAGTGATGCTAACCCTTCTTTTCCTCGGGAAACATAGCGGTTACCAGCAGGTATTGATATTTGTAACTGCACTGTAGGTGTTTCGATTGCTTCCGATCCCAACACTTCAATACCATTGGCTAATTTAGCTCGATAAATATCAGGTGTTTTTGCTGTCACAGCTTTTGATGGTTGAGGCATCACTGAACGATCAAAATTATCGACGGCTTTACGTACATCTAAGCTGTTTTCATCAATTTTTTGATACTCAGGAAGATCTCGTTTAGGAGTAATAAAGTTTGGTTTTCTAACTTGAAGCTGTGTTTTACCTTTTGGTACTACACTCAGCGTCACTTTATATTTATTTGCAATGTAAGTATCAAATGCTTGCGATACTTTATCAGGAGTCACGGCTTTCAATTCTGCGAGCTGCGCTTCTAATTGGTTAGGATTACCATAAAAAGTTTCATTTGATGCTAATTGAGAGACTTTTCCTGAAACTGATTGCAATCCAAATATTGCTCCTGCTTCTGCACTTCCTTGAACTTCAGCGAGATCTTCTTGCGATACTCCCTCTTTTTCAAATTTATCCAGAACATCCATGACCTCTTGATAAGCCGTTGCTAAATCGTTTTTATCACTAGAGTCCGTCATTGCATAAACATACATGGTGCAAGACAATTCAGCACAATCATGAAAAGCGCCGGCATCGACCGCTTTACCTGTTTTGACTAGCTCTTGATACATTAAACTCGTTTTACCATTACCCAGTAAAGTCGCAAGCATATCAAGACTTGCCTCTGTTTCTTCACCTCGATACGTCGTTGGCCACCCAATCATAACCATTGGCTGTTGAATTCGATCTTCCAATGTAATAAAACGATCTTCCGTTAACGTCACTGGTTGTTTTGGTGCGTTCTCAACTTCAGGGCCTCTTGGAATAGTACCAAAGTATTTATTTACCCACTCTAATGTTTGCTTACTGTCTAGGTCACCACCAATGGTAATAACCGCATTGTTTGGGCCATACCAACGTAAGAAAAATGCTTTCAAATCATTCACATCTACACGGTCAAGATCTTCAACATAACCAATCGTCTGCCATGAATAAGGGTGATCTTGTGGAAATAATGCCTCGCCCATTCGCTCATAAATCAAGCCATAAGGACGATTGTCGTAATTCTGTCCTCGTTCATTCTTAACCGTACTACGTTGTATTTCGAATTTTTTCTGAGATACCGCATCAATCAAGAATCCCATTCTATCGGATTCTAACCACAACATTTTTTCTAGCTGATTTGCAGGGACCGTTTCAAAATAGTTCGTACGATCACGATTCGTTGTGCCGTTAAGTGTTCCACCGGCTTCTGTGATAATTTTAAAGTGTTGCTGATCACCGACATGCTCTGAACCTTGGAACATCATGTGTTCAAAAAAGTGTGCAAAACCAGATTTCCCAATATCTTCACGAGCCGATCCTACGTGGTAAGTGACATCGACATGAACAAGAGGATCTGAACTATCAGGACTTAAAATAACCGTTAACCCATTTTCTAATGTATATTTTTGGTATGGGATAACCGTTGAGCCTTCTTTGGGTAAAACTTGCTCTACAAGCGTTACACCTTGCGGTAAATCTGATGTTTTTGGTGCTTCAAATTCTGAATTACTGCACCCTACTAAAGCCAATGCAATCGATACACAAAGTAATTTTTTCATTTTAATTCCTATAAAATCCCATTCACGGCAAGCGACAACAGTACGTATCGAGCAGCCTTTCCTATCCCAATTAAAATCACGCATGGTAAAAACTTCATTCTTAACCACCCAGCGGCCAAGCATAAAGGGTCGCCGATCACGGGTAACCAACTAAATAATAACGTCCAATAACCGTATTTCTTTATCCATTCTATGGCTTTATGACCGTGTTTCTGTGAAGAAGTTTTATCAGGAAGTAACAAACCAAGCCAATAATTTGTTATCCCTCCTAAAGTATTTCCTAATGTTGCGACTGTAATAACTGTCCACATTGAAAAACTGTCTAATTTTAACGTAGCAATTAAACTGGCTTCTGACGCCCCAGGTAATAAAGTAGCACTTAAAAACCCAGAACTAAATAATACCCATAATGCTGAATCTGCATTGAACCAATCAAACATGACTGAATTAATTCCATTGATTACGATTTATATTGCTACAGCATAAAATAAAAAAGGGCGCATCTGCACCCTTTTATTGTTAAGTTTTATTTGGAACTATCCAACAAGAGCTAAGAGAATACCCGCAGCAACTGCAGAACCTAAAACCCCAGCCACATTCGGTCCCATCGCATGCATTAACAAAAAGTTTTGAGGATTAGCCTCAAGACCGACTTTATTAACAACACGTGCCGCCATTGGCACGGCGGAAACACCTGCAGCACCAATTAATGGGTTAATGTCTTCTTTTGAATACTTGTTCAATATTTTAGCCATGATAACACCGCCAGCAGTACCCACACTGAAGGCAACAGCACCTAATAGTAAAATACCTAACGTTTCTACATTAAGGAACGTTTCTGCTTTTAATTTTGATCCTACCCCTAAACCTAAGAAAATCGTTACTATATTGATCAATTCATTCTGAGCCGTATTCGATAAACGATCAACCACACCTGATTCTTTCATTAAATTACCTAAACAGAACATACCAACGAGTGGCGTTGCTGAAGGTAAAAACAAAATAGTCATCAGTAAAACAGCAAGTGGGAAAATGATTTTCTCTGCCTTACTAACATGACGTAATTGAGCCATCTTAATTTGACGTTCTTCCGGCGTAGTCAACGCTTTCATTATCGGTGGCTGGATAATTGGAACGAGAGCCATATAACTATAAGCAGCAACCGCAATCGCCCCCAATAAATCAGGAGAAAGCTTACTTGCTAAGAAAATGGCAGTCGGTCCATCTGCACCACCAATAATGGCGATTGACGAAGCATCTGCTAATGAGAATTCCATTCCTGGCACAAAATTAAGTAATATGGCACCGAACAACGTAGCAAAAATACCTACTTGAGCCGCGGCACCTAACCATAGAGTCTTTGGGTTTGCAATTAAGGCACCAAAGTCCGTCATCGCTCCTACACCCATAAAGATCAAAAGTGGGAAGACTCCCGTTTCAATCCCGACATAATAAACGTAATACAAAAGTCCACCAGGATCGGTAAACCCTGCATTCGGTATATTTGCTAAGACTGCACCAAAACCAATAGGTAACAGCAATAAAGGCTCAAACCCTTTACGTATTGCTAAAAATAAAAGCCCACAACCGACAAAAATCATAATAAGTTGTTCAAACTTAAAATTAGCAATCGCCGTTTCATTCCATAATATTAATAAACCATCCATGTTTACTTACCTTAGGCTAGAGAAAGCAATGGTGTACCAACTGCTACTGCATCGCCCTCTTTAGTTAAAATATCTTGAACGGTACCATTACGTGATGCTCTGATCTCTGTCTCCATTTTCATCGCTTCAAGTATAAGTAACACATCACCTTCAGCAACTTCAGCACCTGCTTGTACAAGTACCTTAAAGATAGTTCCTGCTAATGGCGCATCAACCGATTCCGCGTCAACTGCCGAAAGTTGAGGAGATTGAACCGGTGCTGTTTGTGCTGATATTGGTTCAACAGACGAAATAACGCCTTGCGGCCCCACTTCTACATTATAGATTTGACCATCAACTTTAACGCTATAAGCCTCAACACCACCTTTAGCCGTATTTGCTTTTACAACATTAGTCGCTGATTCAACTTCAGTTCCAGGGGCAGGTTCAAAGGCATCAGGATTATTACGATTTTTAAGAAATTTAAGACCCACTTGAGGAAATAGAGCATAAGTAAGTACATCATCAATTTGCTCTTCCGCTAAAGCGATATTATCTTCTTTTGCTTTAGCAATCAGTTCATCCGTTAAGGTATGTAACTCGGCCGCTAATAAATCGGCAGGACGACAGGTAATCGGCTCCGCACCTTCTAAAACACGAGTCTGTAGCTCTGCATTAACGGCAGCAGGCGCTGAGCCATACTCTCCCTTCAGGACACCTGCAGTTTCTTTTGTAATACTCTTATAACGCTCTCCAGTAAGGATATTAATTACCGCTTGAGTGCCTACAATTTGTGACGTTGGAGTAACTAATGGGATATAACCTAGATCTTTACGAACTTTAGGGATCTCAATTAGCACTTCATCTAATCTGTCAGCTGCACCTTGCTCTTTTAACTGACTTTCCATATTCGTCAACATCCCACCCGGAACTTGAGCGATGAGAATTCGAGAGTCGACGCCTTTCATTTGTCCTTCAAACTTTGCGTATTTTTTACGAACTTCACGGAAATAGGTGGCAATTGGTTCAAGTTGCTCAAGGTTAAGATTTGTATCGCGCCCTGTCCCTTCTAGCATAGCAACAACCGTTTCAGTTGGAGTATGACCGTAAGTTTGGCTCATGGATGAAATAGCCGTATCTAAAATATCAATGCCAGCCTCTGCCGCTTTTAAGGCTGTGGCGGTAGATAATCCTGTTGTCGCGTGACTATGTAAAGCAAGTGGTACATCACAAGACGATTTAATTCGAGTAATAAGTTCTTCAGCTTCATAAGGTTTAAGTAGACCAGACATATCTTTAATACAAAGAGAATGACAGCCTAAATCTTCAAGACGTTTTGCTAAATCAACCCATGTATCTGAATTATGAACAGGACTTGTTGTGTAAGAAAGAGTGCCCTGAGCATGAGCACCAACATCAATTGTTGCTTTTACTGCTGTTTGAAAGTTTCTAACGTCATTCATTGCATCAAAAATACGGAATACATCCATACCGTTACAGTGAGCTCGCTCTACAAATTTTTCAACAACGTCATCAGCATAATGGCGGTAACCTAATAAGTTTTGGCCACGAAGTAACATTTGCATTGGTGTATTTGGCATCGCTTTTTTAAGTAATCGTAAACGTTCCCATGGATCTTCACCTAAATAACGAATACAGGCATCAAATGTTGCCCCACCCCAAGTTTCTAATGACCAATAACCGATTTTATCCAACTGCTCTGCAATTGGAAGCATATCTTCAACACGCATACGAGTTGCGAAGAGTGATTGGTGGGCGTCACGAAGTACCACATCAGTGATAGAAAGTGGTTTAGACATACTTACAAACTCCTTGTAATGATTTTCCTAAAACAGTTTATCGATTCTTTTGGCGGTGTAATTTAACCGCAGCAGAAATAGCAGCTATAATTTGAGGCTGAACTGTTGTTTGATCGGGATTCTGAACTTTTTGAACAGCCAATACCTGTTTTGGAGGTAACTCCACAGGCAGTAACTTAGACATAAGTTGAACTAGATAGACGAGGATGGTGAGGAATATAAATACAACGCCCATGCCTGTTAGCATTAGCGTTGCTGCTTCCCATAGTAGACTTCCAATGTCTGTCATCTTTTATTCCTTTTTGATGATAGTGACAATGTATAATTTAGTTGTAGCGAACTAATTAATTGTGTTCTTTTATTCTAAAAAGAAAGAATGATTATCTCGACATCAACAAATTTGTCAAATGCGAAACGATCACAATATATTCAAAAAAGAATATTATAGCGAGATGTATCCATACACTGCTATTTTTTACTTACAAATAAGTTGATTACAATCAAGTTACCTAATAATAACCTACAATTCAATCTATTTAATAATAGACTCAATTACTTAACTTACTCATATTACAGGCATAAAAAAAGCCTGATCATAAAGATCAGGCTTTTTAAAAGAATGGTGCGCCAGGAAGGATT
>NZ_MAJU01000006.1:0-184714 GCF_001691055.1 Aliivibrio logei | reverse complement strand
CCATTTTCACTTTTAAGTGTTGATGGTTTATAGTTTCATTGTACTTAACAATGCATTCGGACGCGGGATGGAGCAGTTTGGTAGCTCGTCGGGCTCATAACCCGAAGGTCGTAGGTTCAAATCCTGCTCCCGCAACCACATTTAGATTGAATGCTTTTATAGCGTTGATCATGCGACACTAGCTCAGCTGGTAGAGCGCAACCTTGCCAAGGTTGAGGTCACGAGTTCGAGCCTCGTGTGTCGCTCCAAATAAAATAAAGCGCTGAATTATATTCAGCGCTTTTATTTTCTTTAAAATTAATGCTGTGAAGCATTAACCCCACGTAAATTCTGCTCTTTTAGAACATTCTGATTCATATCTAACCATAGAATCAATAAAGTTATCTGCGTTGACTACATATCCACATGGAATGTTGCTGCAGAGGGCTAGTTATATGTGTCATTACCATATAATCAACAAACTTATCCACAAAAAAAAGATTGTGGATAAGTCTGTTAGTAGTTTTTAAATGAGCATTCAATAAATACACCAAAGAAAGATCTTATCTTGAAATATTGATCGTTAAATTATTTTACTTGTTTTAACTCGTTGATATTAAAAGGCATTTGTTTTCTTCTTGCATCTTTTTCATTGTTTGTAAAGATCTTTTATCTTGACTTCTTTGATCCTTATCATATTCCTGTCTTGTGTTTAACTTTTTTATTGTTTGTCCTATTTACCGACCAAAATAATGTTTTCCACATTAATTCCGATCGACTTCAAATTTAACTAAGAGGCTCATTTGGATTATGCATCTCTTGGGAGCCCTTTCTCTATAATACGAATTAAGCGTTGTTCTTTTCGTTTTATATTTATTTGTTGTGAGTTTTGTTGCTCGATAGCCCAATGGATATGAATATCTAAATTTGTATCGAATCCGAGTCTATTTTGTAGTGAAAGAATGATATCGGGAGAATGTGGTGCATTTCCTAGAGCAATTGAAATATTACGTAACCATTGCGTATGACCAATACGACGAATCGCTGACCCTTCCATATATTTTAAAAACGAATCTTCATCCCAATCAAATAGGGCAAGTAGATCTGAATTATTTAAGGAGTCTCTACGATGAAAATCAGATTGTTGGGTTATTTCTGCTTCTCTGTTCCAAGGGCAAACAAGCTGACAGTCATCACATCCATAGATACGGTTCCCCATTAATGAGCGAAACTCTTCTGGAATTACGCCACTATTTTCTATGGTTAAATAAGAGATACAGCGTCTTGCATCAATAACACCATTGTCTAAGATGGCGTTAGTTGGGCATGAACTAACACAAGCGGTGCATTTGCCACATTGATTTTCGACAGGAGCATCAATAGGCAGTGGTATATCAACTAACAGCTCTCCTAAGAAGAACCAAGAGCCTGCATCCTTATCTAACAGAAGGGAATGCTTACCTGTCCAGCCAAGCCCGGCTTTTTCAGCCAGAGGCCTTTCTAGGATGGGGGCTGAATCGACAAAAGGGCGATAGCCTAATTGCTCGACTTCAGTTTCAATTTTTTGACCTAATTTTTTCAGCTGATTACGAATAAGTTTGTGATAATCACGTCCTAAAGCATAACGACTAATATAAGCTTGCGTTGGATCGCTTAAATTACTGGCGAAACAGGCTTCAGGTGGAAGGTAATCCATACGGGCACTGATGACGCGAATAGTTCCAGGGTGTAATTCATTAGGTCTTGCTCTCATTAGACCATGACGGGCCATCCAGTCCATGGAACCATGATAACCGGCCTCAAGCCATTGCTCTAAAGCGGCTTCATGTTGAGATAAATCGACGTCACAAATCCCGACTTTTTGAAAGCCGAGTTCTTGTGCCCAAAGTTTGATATTAATAGCGAGTTCTTGATAGTCAATTTTCACGAGAGATTACATTTTTTTATTACAGTATAATGAGTAAAAGTTTATCATATAGAGAAGATAACTCGTAATTTGGTACTGTTCATTAACGTACTGTTGAGTGATATTCATATATAGAAAAGGTAGCTTGCGTATAAACATTCGCCGTATTAAATTGTGAATCTGATACCAAGTCCATCAATTTAGACAATTAAAATAGTGAAATTAGTGAATAATGGAACGCTTTGAATTTAATTTAGCTACTGAAGACGACACTGTCGAGTTCGGTAGACAGCTTTCTCAAGCTTGTACTCAACAAACAACGATTTTCTTACATGGTGATCTTGGCGCGGGTAAAACGACGTTTAGCCGAGGATTTATTCGTTCATTAGGTCATGTAGGTAATGTAAAAAGTCCAACATATACTTTGGTTGAACCTTATGAATTGGATAAATGGCAAGTATATCATTTTGATTTATATCGTTTAGCTGATCCTGAAGAATTAGAATTCATGGGTATACGTGACTATTTTACCGATGATGCGATTTGTTTGGTTGAATGGCCTGAGAAAGGGGAAGGGTTATTACCCAATCCTGATATCGATATTGAGCTTCGCTATGATGGTGAGGCTCGTCATGTCGTGATCACGGGTAATAATGAATATGGCTGCAGTTTACTTCAACGGTTGGATTTGTGTTAATCGGTAAATATCTTCGTACAATTGGGTGTGCATTACTTGTATTTATATCTACGAGTGTTTTTTTTGTTTCTGCAAATACATTAGAAGGCGTTCGTGTTTGGCCTTCGCCAGATGAAACTCGTATCGTTATTGATCTGAATTCAGAAGCGAACTATAGCTATTTTACATTGAGTAGCCCTTCTCGTTTAGTTATCGATCTTAAAAATACCAACCTGAAAGCAAAATTACCGCTAACGGTTAGTGATAGTAATGTTTTAAGTAAAATCCGTAAGAGCTCACCTCCTTCAAAGGGGACGACTCGTTTGGTTTTTGAACTTAAGCATTCTGTCGAAGCTAAGTTATTTAAATTAGCCCCTACGCCTGGTGGTCAATATGGTCATCGTTTGGTTATGGACCTACCTCATAACGCAAACAATAAAGCGGAAGTAAATAAACCTATCCCCAATAAGCCATCAACCCCAATTATCAATTCAAATATGAATCATATAATAGGGAATGGCGAAATTGTTGTCGCGATTGATGCGGGACATGGTGGTGAAGATCCTGGCTCTATTGGGCCAACTCGAAAATATGAAAAGCACGCTACTCTTGCGATATCTAAGAAAGTGGTTGCACGAATTAATGCTCAGCCTGGAATGAGAGCGGTATTAACTCGAAGTGGTGATTATTTCGTTAACTTAAATAAACGAACGGAAATTGCTCGAAAAAATAAATCGCACTTACTTGTTTCTATTCATGCGGACAGCTTTCGCTCACCAAAGCCTCGCGGGGGTTCTGTGTTTGTGCTCAATACACGTCGAGCGAATACAGAAATTGGTCGTTGGGTTGAAAAGCATGAGAAACAATCTGAATTGCTTGGTGGTGCTGGTGATGTATTAGCGAAAAACAGTAATGATAGAAACGTGAGTCAAACATTGTTGGATTTGCAATTCAGCCATTCTCAGAAGGAAGGGTATAAGTTAGCCGTTGATGTTCTAGGAGAAATGGGTAAAGTCATTAAGCTCCATAAAAAAGCACCTGTTAATGCGAGTTTGGCTGTTCTTAAATCTCCGGATATTCCTTCAATCTTGATTGAAACTGGATTTATTTCAAATCCAACAGAAGAGAAACAGCTATTTCAACGAGGTCATCAAGACAAAATAGCGAGAGCTATTTCAAATGCAATCATTCGTTACCTTAATGAAAATCCACCTCAAGGAAGTCTTTTAGCTGCACAAGAGCAACAGAGTGTACATAAAGTTCGTTCGGGTGAGTCGTTATCATTGATTGCTAAAAAGTACGGTACGACAACGGCAAAATTAAAGAGTGTAAATAAACTTAAAAGTACGAGTTTAGCGGTTGGTCAACTGCTAACTATCCCAAGTAACAAACCGGTTTATGTTGCGCCAAAAACAAATACATCAAACGTAAGTACATCAACAACGCAATCTCGTAAGATCATTACTCATAAAGTTCGCTCTGGTGAGTACTTAGGTAAGATAGCCGCAAAATATAAGGTATCGACGAGCAGCATTCGCTCACTAAATCGATTAAAGTCAGATACTTTATTTGTTGGGCAAAAATTGAAGGTGAGCATTGTTGCTCCTATTCAAAAGCATACGGTGAAACGTGGTGAATTTTTAGGTAAAATTGCATCTAAATATGGTGTCACTGTATCGAGTATACGAACAGCCAATAAATTACGTTCAGATGAGCTAGCTGTCGGACAGGTGCTTATTATCCCAACCAGTTAATTAAGGATATGGTTATGCCAATTCAAATCTTACCCGCTCGACTGGCCAACCAAATTGCGGCGGGTGAGGTTGTGGAACGCCCTGCTTCGGTTGTCAAAGAATTGGTTGAAAATAGTATCGATGCAGGAGCGACTCGCATCGATATTGATATCGAAAAAGGGGGCAGTAAACTCATTCGCATCCGCGATAATGGATCTGGTATCCCTAAAGATGAACTGACATTAGCATTAAGCCGTCACGCGACCTCAAAGATTACGACTCTTGATGATCTTGAAGCGATTGTCAGTTTAGGGTTTCGTGGTGAAGCTTTGGCGTCAATCAGCTCTGTTTCTCGATTAACGCTTACCTCTCGCACTGTTGCACAAGAAGAAGCGTGGTCTGCACATGCTGAAGGGCGAGATATGGAGGTTAAATTAAAACCAGCCGCTCACCCTGTTGGGACAACCATTGATGTTGTCGATCTATTCTTCAATACTCCTGCCCGTCGAAAATTTCTTCGTACCGATAAAACTGAATTTACTCATATTGATGAGTTGCTTAAACGTATTGCATTGAGTCGATTAGATATTACGATCAATTTACGTCATAACGGTAAATCGGTTCGTCAATACCGAGCAGCTCAAACGAAAATGCAAGTAGAGAAACGTTTAGTCGCCGTATGTGGCGCGAGTTTTTTACAGCATGCATTAGAAGTTGAATTGGAGCATGGAGATCTGCTCTTTCATGGATGGATTTCATCTCCAGAAGGTGCTCGTGCCCAAGGTGATGTTCAATATTGCTATGTGAATGGTCGTATGATGAAAGATAAGTTGATTAATCATGCAATTCGTCAAGGGTATGAATCAAGCCTTTCTACGAATCAGTATGCGGCTTATATTTTATTTATTGAGATAAATCCACATGATGTAGATGTGAATGTTCATCCAGCAAAGCACGAAGTGAGGTTTCACCAAGCACGGTTAGTGCATGATTTTATATACCAAGCTATTTATGGCGCTTTGCAACAGGCGGCATCTTTACCTGAGGTAACAACGACATCAGATATTGAAATGGATAGGGAATCTTATTTTCCACCAATGAAAGATTATGTTCGTCAATCCTCTCAGCCGCTAACTGATGCTCATATTGAGAACAAATCAAAGCAATTGAAAGAAGCGGTCGAAGCAACACCGAGTTACCCAAATAAAGCGTCTTCAGATGAGTGGGTATCTAAAGCAAAACCATCAATGCCTAAAGCGTATCAGAGTGAAAAACCGTCCCAAAGAGAATTGAATAACTACCAACATTTATTAACAACGCGAGATCGTGAAAACAAAACATCTAATTTTGAAGTTAACGAAGTACGAATCCCTGAGATTTCAGAGGCTAAACATAACACTGTTGTTGTGCCTCAATTGAAAAGTGCGGTGTCGACTTCTATGCTATTAGGGAAAGTGTTAAGTGTTGTTGATAAGGTGTTTGGGCTGCTTCAATTAGGTAATCAATTGCAATTGGTTGATCTACGCTATGCTGAATTTATCAAAAGTTATGGCCAATTAAACTCGGCTCGTCATGAAGCGTTAAAAGCTCAACCGTTATTGATTCCATTATCGATAGGGATTGATAAAGATATTTGTAACAAACTCACAGAGTATCAAGGTATATTGAAACAACTTGGTATTGATCTTAAAGTGAAAAATAACGCAAGTTTGATAGTTATGGCGGTTTGTCAGCCTATCAGGCAACAGAATTTACAACAATTGATCCCGAATCTGTTAAGGTATATTTATCAGATTAATCCATCGTTGGATCAAGTGATTAGCTGGCTTTCTCATCAAGTACAACATGATGAAGCGTGCTATAGCTCAGCACAAGCAATACAACTTGTGATGGAATTAGAGCAGTTGTGGGGTAATGAATTATCTCAATTTAATAATAAACTGCTAAAAAACATAGATATTACTCAGGCGATACAAGCATTTAGTCATGAATAAAGCATTACCTCAAGCCATCTTTTTGATGGGACCAACTGCATCAGGGAAAACGGACTTAGCAATTCAATTGCGAAAACGTTTTCCAGTGGAGTTGATAAGCGTAGATTCAGCCCTTATCTATAAAGGTATGGATATTGGTACGGCGAAACCAAATGAAGCGGAACTTTTACAGGCTCCTCATCGTCTTATTGATATTCTCGATCCGGCAGAGAGCTATTCAGTTGCTGAATTTCGTCGTGATGCCTTAAAAGAGATGGAAGAAATTGTTGCTCAAGGAAAGATACCTTTATTAGTAGGCGGTACAATGTTGTACTACAAAGCACTGCTAGAAGGTCTTTCACCATTACCAGCAGCGGATGCTGACATTAGAGCTCAAATTGAGCAAGAAGCGGAAACATTGGGGTGGGAGGCGATGCATGATCAGTTAAAAGAGATTGATCCTGTATCCGCTGAGAGAATTCATCCTAATGATCCACAACGACTTTCCCGAGCGTTGGAAGTGTTTCGAATTTCGGGTAAAACATTAACAGAATTAACCCAAGTTAAAGGTGATGCTTTGCCTTATCAAGTGCATCAATTTGCGATTGCACCTAAAGAAAGAGCAGAAATTCACCGTCGTATTGAACTGCGTTTTGATAATATGATGAAAGGCGGTTTTGAAGAAGAAGTTCGTTCTCTTTATGAACGAGATGATCTTCATGCCGATTTGCCATCAATTCGTTGCGTAGGTTATCGACAAATGTGGGAGTATTTTGATGGGGAAGGCACATTAGATGACGCGATTTTCCGCGGTATTTGTGCGACTCGTCAATTGGCCAAGAGACAAATCACCTGGCTACGTAGCTGGAAAGACTTAACTTGGCTGGATAGTGACAATATTGATGGTGCCCTACAAACGATTTCTGATCGTTTAGATAAGAAACAAGCACAATAATGTATCAATGTTGTTTAACTTCAGAGCGTTTAGTCATAAGCTAAAGACTAATAGCTAAATAAAATTACAATTACAAACCAAAAAGGAAAAAAAAATGGCTAAAGGGCAATCTTTGCAAGACCCATTTTTGAATGCACTGCGTCGCGAAAGGATTCCAGTGTCTATTTATTTAGTGAATGGGATTAAATTACAGGGACAAATCGAATCATTTGATCAATTTGTTATCCTATTAAAGAACACAGTAAATCAAATGGTATATAAGCATGCGATTTCTACTGTTGTTCCTGCTCGTGCTGTAAGCCATCACACTGCTAGTGATCGACCACAAGGCGAGCGCCCACAAGAAACAACAGAAGAGTAAGACTATTTTATTTTTAAATAGACAATCTGTTAAGGAGTTAGCGCTTGTTTGACCGTTATGAATCCGGTGAACAGGCTATTCTTGTGCACATCAGCTTTACTTATGAAGGGGAGTTGGAAGATCTCAACGAGTGTAAAATGTTGATATCTTCTGCTGGAGCCAACACATTAGGTGTTGTGACGGGGACCCGTCAATCTCCGCTCCCTAAATATTATGTTGGTTTAGGTAAAGCACAAGAAATTGCCGATATGGTTCGAGCTAAGAATGCGGATATTGTGATTTTTAATCATGCGCTTTCTCCTGCTCAAGAACGAAATTTAGAGGCATTATGTGAATGTCGAGTGATAGACCGTAATGGGTTAATACTGGATATTTTTGCTCAACGTGCACGAACCTATGAAGGTAAGTTGCAAGTCGAGCTCGCACAATTACGTCATATATCTACTCGATTGATCCGAGGATGGACACACCTTGAACGCCAAAAAGGCGGGATTGGTTTACGTGGTCCTGGTGAAACTCAGTTGGAAAGCGATAGACGATTATTACGAGATCGTATTAAAGCAATTCAACGTCGATTGGCTAAAGTCGCAAAACAACGCGAACAAGGTCGTCGGGCAAGATATCGTGCAGAAATCCCAACCATTTCTTTAGTTGGTTATACTAACGCAGGTAAATCTACGTTATTTAATCGAATTACAGAAGCGGGGGTTTATGCCGCTGACCAGCTGTTTGCTACGCTTGATCCTACATTACGTAAGATAGACGTTACAGATGTTGGTACAGCAATACTTGCTGATACCGTGGGCTTTATACGTCATTTACCTCATGATCTTGTTGCCGCGTTTAAAGCGACACTTCAAGAAACACAAGAAGCAAATATCTTGTTACATGTTGTTGATGCCAGTGATGAACGCTTTCGTGAGAACATTGAAGCGGTAGATATTGTTCTAGAAGAGATAGATGCCAATGAGGTACCTTATCTTCTCGTAATGAATAAGATTGATGACTTAGAAGATCAACAACCACGAATTGACCGTGATGAAGAGGGTGTTCCTCGATGTGTTTGGGTTTCAGCAATGGAAGGCGAAGGCATTGATTTACTTTTTCAAGCATTAACGGAGCGATTAGCAGGGCAGATGGTAGAGCATACATTGCGGTTACCTCCTGAATTGGTTGGGCGTTTTCGAAGTAAATTCTTTCAAATGCAAAGCATTATAAAAGAAGAATATCAGGATGATGGCAGCTTGCTTATTGATATACGTATGCAGCAAGTTGATTGGTCTAAGTTAGAAAAACGTGAAGAGACTCCGTTAAGTTATTTTTTAATGACTGACGAGAGTACACCGAATTCTTTATCTTCATAATTACTTTGGAGTTTTCTAATGGCGTGGAATGAGCCTGGAAATAACAACAATAACAACAATAACGGCGGTGGCGATAATAAAGACCCTTGGGGTAATAAAAATCGTGGCGGTCGTGATCAAGGTCCACCAGATCTTGATGAAGTATTTAATAAGCTAAGCCAAAAACTAAGCGGTAAGTTTGGTGGTGGCAATAAAGGCGGAAACAATAAAGGTGGCAGTGGCTTACCTTCATTTGGTAATGGTGGCGCAATTGGCTTAGGTCTAATTGCTGTTGTCGCAATTGCTATCTGGATATTCTCTGGTTTCTATACGATTGGCGAGAGTGAGCGTGGTGTTGTTCTACGTTTAGGCAAGTACGATCGTATGGTTGATCCAGGTCTAAACTGGAAACCAACTTTTATTGACCAAGTAACAGCTGTAAACATTCAATCGATTCGTTCATTAAACTCAAAAGGGTTAATGCTAACAAAAGATGAAAATGTAGTCACAGTTGAAATGGGTGTTCAATATCGAGTTGCTGACGCAAGAAAATATTTATATACCGTAGTTAATGCTGATGACAGTTTACGTCAAGCAACTGATTCTGCACTTCGTGCTGTAATCGGTGATGCTAAAATGGATGATATCTTGACCAGTGGTCGTCAAGTGATTCGTCAACGCACTCAAGAAACACTGAATCGTATTATTGATAAATACGATATGGGGTTAATTGTTGTAGACGTTAACTTCCAATTAGCTCGTCCGCCGGAAGAAGTGAAAGCGTCGTTCGATGATGCGATTGCAGCTCGAGAAGATGAAGAGCGTTTCATTCGTGAAGCAGAAGCGTACAGTAATGATATTCTACCTAAAGCGACAGGTCGTGCTGAGCGTTTGAAGAAAGAAGCTCAAGGTTATACTGAACGTACCGTCAACGGAGCTATTGGTCAAATTGCTCAGTTTGAAAAACTGTTACCTGAATACAATAAAGCGCCTGAAGTCACACGTACTCGTCTGTATCTTGATACGATGGAACGTGTATACAGTAATACAAGTAAGGTTCTGATTGATTCGGAATCTAATGGTAATTTGTTGTATCTTCCATTAGACAAAATGGTAGGCAATCAACAAGGGTCTGCTAAATCTTCTCCTAAAACATCAACATCATCATCTAAAAATTATGATTTTGAGTTAGAGAAAAATGGACAACCAGATCCAAAAGCGAATACTACAGGCCGTACTTCAACTCGTGAAGGGAGATATTAATCATGCGTAAGTTAATGATCCCAACGCTTATCGTTGTTATCGCTATTTTCTTAATGTCACTATTTGTGATACCAGAAGGCGAACGCGGAATAGTTACTCGATTTGGCCGTTTGATTAAAGATGATAATCAAGTTACACGTATTTATGAACCTGGCCTGCACTTTAAAATGCCAATGTTCGATCGTGTAAATACATTAGATGCTCGTATTCAAACAATGGATGACCAGTCAGACCGTTTTGTAACATCAGAGAAAAAAGACGTTATTATCGACTCGTATGTTAAGTGGAAGATCAAAGACTTTGGTCAATTCTATCTAGCAACAGGTGGCGGTAACATCTTAACGGCAGAGTCATTATTACAACGTCGTGTATCTGATGGTCTACGAGCCGAGATCGGCGGAAAAACAGTGAAAGAGATCGTTTCTGAGAAACGTGAAGAAGTAATGGCAACAGTACTTCTTGACTCTCAAGAAGGAACGGGTGATTTAGGTATTGAAGTGATTGATTTACGAATCAAGAAAATCAACTTACCTGAAGAAATCTCTGAGTCGATTTACCGTCGTATGCGTGCAGAGCGTGAAGCGGTTGCTCGTAAGTTACGTTCTCAAGGTCGTGAAAAAGCCGAAGTTATTCGTGCTCAATCAGAACTTGAAGTGGCTACTATCATTGCAGAAGCAGATAAAACAGCACAAATTACTCGTGGTAATGCGGATGCGAAAGTAGCAAAACTGTACGCTGATACGTTTAATAAAGAACCTGAGTTCTTTGGTTTTATTCGTTCATTACAAGCGTATGAAAAATCATTTAACAGTAAGAATGACATCTTAGTGCTTGATCCTAAGACGGACTTCTTTAAGTACATGAATGATCCAATGGGTGGGAAATAAATCTTATTTTAGATTTTAACTTACTTTAATAACAAGGTCCTACGGGGCCTTGTTTTGTTTCTGAAGGAAAAATAAATGAGTAATGCAGTGTGGTTAGCGATTGGTGGTGTGCTTATTGTTGAGGGATTAGGTCCATTAATTGCCCCTGATGGATGGCGAAACATGGTCGCTCAATTAAGTGAGCAACCGAATAATACGTTGCGTCGTATTGGTGGTTGTTTAGTGGTTTCTGGTCTTGTTATTTGCAGTATGATGCTTTGAGTTTTTACCTAAATATAAAATCGTAATCTTGTTTTTGATTTCATTCAAAAAAATAAATAATGATATTGTGTAGATTGACAGCGCTTTATTGTGAAAGTGAGATTTCGCTTAAAAATAACTGAAACATTTTTCTATCAATGCTAGAATCCATTTTTAACTAACAAGCAGACTTTGGAAAGATGGGAAATAACGTAGTCGTTCTGGGCACCCAATGGGGTGACGAAGGTAAAGGTAAAATAGTAGATCTTTTAACTGAAGATGCAAAGTATGTGGTTCGCTATCAAGGCGGTCACAATGCAGGCCATACTCTAGTTATCGACGGTGAGAAAACCGTTCTACACTTAATTCCATCAGGTATTTTACGCAATAATGTTGAATGCATTATCGGTAATGGTGTAGTGCTTTCACCTGATGCCTTACTAAAAGAAATGGCGCCACTTGAAGCGCGTGGCATTCCAGTTCGTGAACGCCTATTCATTTCTGAAGCTTGTCCTCTAATTCTTCCTTACCACATCGCATTAGACCAAGCGCGTGAGCTTGCTCGTGGTAATAAAGCAATTGGCACAACTGGTCGTGGTATCGGTCCAGCGTACGAAGATAAAGTATCTCGTCGTGGTCTACGTGTTGGCGATCTGTTTGATAAAGTGACTTTTGCAGAAAAACTAAAAGAAGTAATGGAATACCATAACTTCCAATTAGTAAATTACTATAAAGTAGAAGAAGTAAATTACGAAGAAGTACTTGAGCAAGTGATGAGCTATGCTGATTTACTTGTATCGATGGTTATTGATGTTACTGATACTCTTGATGCTGCGCGTAAGCGTGGCGACAAAATCATGTTTGAAGGTGCTCAAGGTACGCTTCTAGATATCGACCACGGTACATACCCATATGTAACTTCTTCGAACACAACCGCTGGTGGTGTTGCTGCTGGTTCTGGTTTTGGTCCTCGTCACTTAGGTTACATTCTAGGTATTACCAAAGCATATTGTACTCGTGTAGGTTCAGGTCCATTCCCTACAGAGCTATATGACGGTCTAGATAAACAAGACCCAATTGGTAAGCACTTAGGCGATGTTGGTCATGAGTTTGGTGCAACAACAGGCCGTTTACGCCGTTGTGGTTGGTTCGATGCTGTTGCTATGCGTCGTGCAATTCAAATCAACTCATTATCTGGAATTTGTCTAACTAAACTAGACGTTTTAGATGGCCTAGAAGAGCTAAAAATCTGTACTGGTTACAAGATGAAAGATGGCTCTTTATTAGAAGTTTCTCCAATGGCTGCTGAAGCATTTGAAGAAGCGACGCCAGTATATGAAACTATGCCTGGTTGGTCTGAGAATACATTCGGTGCACAAACAATCGAAGCGCTTCCACAAGCGGCTCTAGATTACATTAAGCGTATCGAAGAACTAACAGGTGTTCCAATTGACATTATCTCTACTGGTCCTGACCGTAATGAGACAATCGTTAAAGTACACCCATTCGAAGTTTAATAACGAACGAATGAATAAAAGCCAGCTCATGTAGCTGGTTTTTTTGTGCCTGAAATTTGAGAATAGATATAGAATTTGATCTAATCGGTAGCGTGATTTTTGTGTTTTTCATCTTTATCAATAACTTATAACTATGGGCAAAAACTTGCCACGAAAGGCAAATTTTGTCTAAAGATATTGCCGCTTACGTCGATATAATAAATACAGTTATAAAGAGTTGATGAATATGAAATTACGACATCTCGTCGTTGCGTGTATGGTGGCTTTAGCGCCAACGCATGCATCGACTAAAGAGATCGGAGAACCGGTCCCGATCTATACCGAAGATCAATTATTTAGATTATTTGATACGAACTCACATTTAACGCGAGTTCAAAAAGTAGATAATTGCCAACTAGTTGAAGATATTGTCGCCCGTGCAACAAAAATAGATTCTCCAGCTTATGAATTCTTGTATGGAGATATGTTGGCGTGGGGGGTTTGTGTTGACCGTGATGTAGAGCTTGGCCTCTATTATATGGAAAACGCAGCCAGACAAGGGTTACCTGCCGCATTAGAGCAAATTGGACGATACTACTCTAAAGGCACCTTAGTTCAGCAAGACAGAGAAAGAGCGATACCTTACTTACGTGAAGCCGCTGCAATGGGAAATCTTAATGCCCGTATTAGTTTAGCTGAGTTGCTTTTGAGTGATTATGGAAGTCCATTAGACTATGAAGATGCGTATCGATGGTTATACAATTCGGTTACGTCAGATGGGCGCAAACACCAACGTATTGCCAATCTTCGTGATGGATTAGAAATGCGAATGCCAGGAAATGTCATTGCTAGAGCAAAGCGTCGAGATACGTTCTGGTAGTGTAATTAAAATATTCGCATTAAGTTAACCTTAATGTAAACATCAGCTCTAAAAAAGCAGCATTGATAATATATCAATGCTGCTTTTTGCATTTTTAAGGTTATAGAACTTTATGAGGACCAAAACATTCATAGTGAATGCGATCTTCAGAAACCCCAAGCGCGACTAGCTGTTTAGCAACATGCTGCATAAATCCAACAGGGCCACAGAAGTAATAGTGACCATCATCAGAAATGATATCTTCTTTAACTTCAGTTAGGTTAATTAAGCCACTGAATTGAAAATCTTGACCGATTTTATCCATTTCTTGTGCTTGGTTATACCAAGTGTAAGCCGAAATATGATCATGCTTTTCAGCTAAAGCAGAAATGTGTTGCTTGAACGCATGTTGAGAGCCATTTTCTGTCGCATGCAACCAAGTTACTTTTTCTTCATGCTTAGTGAGTGTTTCTAACATAGAAAGAGTCGGCGTTAAGCCTACGCCTGCTGAAATAAGCGTAACTGGTGTTGATTTCTCAACGTCTAAGAAAAAATCTCCAGCGGGTGCCGTAAGATTTACTTTATCACCAATATTAAGTGAAGTGTGTAGGTAGTTTGAGGCTTTACCACCTTCTTCTCGTTTTACGGAGATGCGATATGTTTTTTCTTGAGGCGCAGAAGATAAACTGTATTGGCGCACTTCTTGGTTTTCGAATTCTTCAGGATTTAAATAAATACCAATGTACTGACCAGGTTTATATGAAGAGACGGTAAGATCATCTGTCGGCATAAATGTGAAACTAGTGATGTATTCACTTTCTTTTTCTTTTGCAACTAATTCAAATTCGCGCAGGCCACGCCATCCACCCTCAAGTACATCATTTTCTTGGTAGATTTGTTCTTCACGTTGGATAAATACGTTAGCAAGAATGCCATAAGCTTCAGCCCATGCATCGAGAACTTCTTGACCAGGAGAGAACATCTCATCCAATGTTGCAATTAAGTGGCCGCCAACAATATTGTATTGTTCAGCAGTAATTAGAAAACTCGTGTGTTTGTGGGCGATTTTTTCAACGGCAGGAAGAAGGACCGCAAGATTTTCAATGTTACCAGCATAAGCACAAATAGCATTGAATAGCGCTTCACGTTGATCGCCATTGCGTTGATTGCTCATGTTGAAAATATCTTTTAGCTCAGGGTTATGATCAAACATACGATCATAAAAATGAGCCGTTAATGCTGGACCTGTCTGAGCAAGTAATGGAATAGTCGATTTAATGATATCAATAGTATTTTTGTTAAGCATTTGGCTGACCTGTTTAATTTATATTTATAGTATGAATGTAAAGTTGTATTTATAATGTATGTTATAAGTTGTATCTAAAATATATCTTTTAGTCAAGAGAAGAATTACAATGAAAAAACAGGATAGGAGAGCATATGCAACTTACAAACTTTACCGACTTTGGCCTTAGAGCCTTGATATACCTCGCTTCACTACCAGAAGGGGAGCTTACAAGTATTACTGTTGTGACTGAAACTTTTGATGTCTCACGTAACCATATGGTCAAAATAATTAATAAATTAGGCCAAGAAGGGTTCATAAAAACAGTAAGAGGCAAGAATGGAGGGATCTGTTTAGGCCGGCCAGCAGATCAGATTGTTATTGGTGAAGTGATACGATCTATCGAGCCTTTTAACATTGTAAATTGCGCGCCCGAATTCTGTCATATTACTCCTGCGTGTCGTTTGAAAACGGCGTTAGCTAAAGCAAAACAAGCGTTTTTAGATGAACTTGATCAACATACAATTCAAGATATGTTGACAGAAAATAATGAATTATTGATTTTGTTAAAACGAGTGTAATTACTGATACTTTCCTATCTGTTGTTTCTATACTCAGGTACAATTACCTTATTATCTCCCCTGACTAAGCAGGTCGCCTATGTCTAAGATTATTCAAAACGATCCTTTCAAAGATCGAGAAGCAGAAAAGTACGAGAATCCAATTCCAAGTCGTGAGTTCATTCTTGAATTTTTCCAAAAAGCAGAAGCGCCTTTAAATCGTAATGACTTATTCGAAGCCCTAGGTTTATCTGGTGAAGATAACTATGAAGGCTTACGTCGTCGTTTAAGAGCAATGGAACGAGATGGGCAATTAGTCTTTACTCGTCGTCAGTGTTACGCGCTACCTGAACGTATTGAAGTATTGAAAGGCCTTGTTCTTGGTCACCGTGATGGCTTCGGTTGGATCCGTCCTGAAGGCAGCATTGGTAAAGATAACGATGTGCTTTTGCCTTTCCACCAAATGAAAAAAGTCATTCATGGTGATGTGGTATTAGTGCAACCAACGGGTACCGATAAACGAGGCCGAAAAGAAGGTCGTGTTATCCGTGTATTAGAGCCTCATAACGATGGCATTGTTGGTCGATTCTTTACGGAAGATGGATTAAGTTTCGTTGTGCCTGACGATTCGCGTATTAACCAAGATATCTTCATTCCTAATGAGCATAAAATGAGTGCTCGTATGGGAAATGTTGTTGTGATTAATATCACTGACCGTGGTGGCCGTGCTCGCGGCATGTCAGGTCATGTTATTGAAGTTCTTGGTGAGAATATGGCACCGGGAATGGAAATTGACATTGCACTTCGTACTCACAATATTCCTCATGTATGGCCAGCTGCGGTTGAAAAACAAGTTGAAGGGCTAGCAGAGGAAGTGCCAGAAGAAGCAAAAGAAGGTCGTGTCGATCTTCGTGAACTGCCATTAGTCACCATTGATGGTGAAGACGCTCGAGATTTCGATGATGCGGTATTCTGTCAAGCAAAAGCCTCAGGTGGCTGGCGCTTATGGGTTGCGATTGCCGATGTTAGTTATTACGTTCGTCCAGAAAACGCATTAGACAAAGAAGCGATTCAGCGTGGTAATTCAGTTTACTTCCCTGCTCAAGTGGTTCCGATGTTACCGGAAATCTTGTCTAACGGTTTATGTTCATTGAATCCTCAAGTTGACCGTTTATGTATGGTGTGTGAGATGACTATCTCTGCATCAGGAAAACTGTCAGGCTTTAAACATTACGAAGCGGTGATGAACTCACACGCGCGTCTTACGTATAATAAAGTAAGCGACATTCTTGATGGTGACGAAGAGCTAACTCAACGTTATGAACCGCTGGTTCCGCACTTGAAAGAACTGCACAACATGTATCAGGTGCTAAAAACAGCACGTGAAGCGCGTGGTGCCATTGAATTTGAAACCATTGAAACTAAATTTATTTTCAATGCTGAACGTAAAATTGATCGCATCGAACCTGTGATTCGTAATGACGCACATAAAATCATCGAAGAATGTATGATTTTGGCGAACATCGCTTCAGCGACCTTTGTAGAAAAAGCAAAAGAGCCAGCGTTGTACCGTGTGCATGAAGCGCCAGGTGAAGAACGCTTAACGGGTTTCCGTGATTTCTTAGGAGAACTGGGTTTAAGCTTATCTGGTGGGTTAACGCCATCTCCGACAGATTACGGTCAATTAGTTCATTTGATTGCCGATCGTCCAGATAAAGAATTGATTCAAACGATGTTACTGCGCTCAATGAAACAAGCGGTATATAACGCAGATAATCAAGGTCACTTTGGTTTGGCTCTTAAGCGTTATGCGCACTTTACATCGCCAATTCGTCGTTACCCTGATTTATTATTGCATCGTGCTATTAAGTATCTTATTGCAAAAGAAAAAGGTCATAACACCGATCGTTGGACACCAACAGGCGGGTATCATTATTCGTTTGATGATATGGATGTGTTTGGTGAGCAATGTTCAATGACAGAGCGTCGTGCAGACGATGCGACACGTGATGTGTCTGATTGGTTGAAGTGTGAATACATGCAAGACCATATTGGCGAGGAACTAGAAGGTGTGATTGCGAATGTTACGGGCTTTGGTTTCTTTGTTCGATTGAATGAGTTACACATTGATGGTCTGGTACATATTTCATCTTTGGCAAATGACTATTATCAATTTGATGCTGCGGGTCAGCGTTTAACGGGTGAGAGCTCTGGTCAGATCTTCCGATTGGGTGATCAAGTGACGGTGAAAGTGCTTGCTGTTAACTTAGATAGTCGCAACATTGACTTTGAATGCACAACCTCAATGCGTAAAGCGCGTGGCCAAGGCAAAACAGCCAAAGACAATGCAAAGAAGCGTGATGATAAAAAAGCCCCTCGCCGTGATCCTAACTTTAAAGCGAAAAAAGGCGATAAAGTTGAACCAAAAGGTCGTGGTCAATTAGGTGATCGTAAATCCAAAGGTAAGGGCAAAGTTAATTCAAAAGCTCAAGCCATGGTTGAACCAACAAAGCGTCCTGACAGCTCTGCTGAAGGTGCTCCGGCGAAGAAAAAACCAAGACACAAGAAAAAAGTACGCGCAAGAAAGCCGAAGCCAAAGGCTGAGTAAGTAAACATTCGATGATGAGGCAACGTTGCCTCATTAGCTCCACTAATTTGTAATAGAAAGAAGCGATAACATGAGTAATGAATTTCTTTTTGGTATCCACGCAACCAAAGCTGTATTAGAGCGTGATCCTGCCCGTTTCATTGAAATCTTTGTATTAAAAGGTCGTGAAGACGATCGTTTATTACCGATCATCACTGAACTGGGTGAGCTTGGATTTAAGATCCAAGAACTTCCACGTAAAACGTTAGACGACAAAGCGAAAGGTGCAAATCACCAAGGTATTATTGCTCGTGTTACGCCTGCTAAGCAGTTGAATGAACGTGATTTAGACGACATCATGGATAAAACAGAGAATCCATTATTCTTAGTTCTTGATGGTGTAACTGATCCTCACAATCTTGGTGCTTGTTTGCGTAATGCTGATGGTGCAGGTGTGGCCGCTGTTATTGTTCCTAAAGACAAATCAGCATCAATGACAGCAACAGTAAGTAAAGTTGCTTGTGGTGCGGCAGAAATGGTGCCTCTTGTACGTGTAACTAACTTGGCTCGTACTATGCGTGCACTTCAAGAGAAAGGTGTATGGTTTGTTGGTACTGCTGGTGAAGCGACGCAAGATGTATTCCAATCGAAGTTAACGGGTCCATTAGCTATTGTTATGGGTGCGGAAGGAGATGGCATGCGCCGTCTAACTCGCGAGACTTGTGATGACTTGATTAAAATCCCTATGGCTGGCTCTGTAACCAGTTTAAACGTTTCTGTAGCGTCTGGTGTTTGTTTGTTTGAAGCCGTACGTCAGCGTTCGTTACAAGACTAAATAGTCTATAAAAACAACTAGCTAAGAGTGAGGGTAATGATCATTTCATTGCCTTCTTTTTTTATACTAAATTAACAAAAATATTTTTGTGATTTAGGTATCTTTTTCTTGCTAATAACGCTGTTTTTCTATACTATCCGCCGTTCTTAATTCTCAGTCTTTTTTTTAGTTCCTTGCTTCCCTTGGATGACTGAGCCAATCGTGGAAGCTGAATAATCCGTAAGGAGCAACCAATGCGTCATTATGAAATCGTATTCATGGTGCATCCTGATCAAAGCGAGCAAGTTGCTGGCATGATCGAGCGTTACACAGGTTCAATCACAGAAGCTGGTGGTACTATCCACCGTCTAGAAGATTGGGGTCGTCGTCAAATGGCTTACCCAATCAACAAGCTGCATAAAGCACACTACGTTCTTATGAACGTTGAGTCTGAGCAAGCTGCAATTGATGAACTAGAAACTGCATTCCGTTACAACGATGCTGTTCTACGTAACATGATCATGCGTACTAAAGCTGCGATCACTGAGCCATCAGTAATGATGAAAGCTAAAGAAGAGCGTACTGCTAAGCGTGAAGACGCTGCACCACGCGCTGAAGAAGCTGCTGCTGAGTAATTGATTTGATGACCAATCGATTGGAGTTAAGCGGTCTTATCGCAAAGGCTCCGGTTCGAAGTCTTAGTCCTGCGGGCATACCTCATTGTCATTTTGTCATTGAGCATCGTTCGGTTAAACAGGAAGCTGGCTTATCACGTGAAGTCTATTGCAGAATGAACGTGGTAGTTAGTGGACAAGGGTCTCAAGCTTTAACTGCAAACTTGGCTCAGGGTAGTAACGTTATGGTAGGTGGTTTTATCACGTACCAGACAGGCCGAAATGGTGTGTCTAGAGTAGTGTTACATGCTGAGCATATTAAATTCATTTAGATCTGGAGATAGCCCATGGCTCGTTTCTTCCGTCGTCGTAAATTCTGCCGTTTTACAGCAGAAGGCGTACAAGAGATTGACTACAAAGACGTAGCAACTCTAAAAAACTACATCACTGAAGCTGGTAAAATCGTACCTAGCCGTATCACTGGTACTCGTGCTAAATACCAACGTCAGCTAGCTCGCGCTATCAAGCGTTCTCGTTACCTTGCACTTCTACCGTACACAGATAAGCATCTGTAAGTCGATAGCGGTTTAAATAAGTTTATAGAGGACTAAGATAATGCAAGTTATTCTACTTGATAAAATCGGTAACCTAGGTGGCCTTGGCGACCAAGTTAACGTTAAAGCTGGTTACGCACGTAACTTCCTTATCCCACAAGGTAAGGTTGTTATGGCAACTAAAGCTAACGTAGAGATGTTTGAAACTCGTCGCGCTGAATTAGAAGCTAACGTTGCTAAGCAACTAGCTGCTGCAGAAGCTCGCGCTGAGTCTGTTAACGCTCTAGAAGTTACTATCGCATCAAAATCTGGTGACGAAGGTAAACTATTCGGTTCAATCGGTAATCGTGACATCGCTGACGCTGCTACAGCTGCTGGCGTTGCAATCGCGAAAAGCGAAGTTCGTCTTCCTGAAGGCGCTCTACGTACAACTGGTTCTTTCGAAGTTAGCATCCAACTTCACTCTGAAGTATTTGCTACATTGAAATTAGAAGTTGTTGCTGCTGAGTAATCAATAGCCAACTAATAATTTTAAACGCCAGCACTCGTGCTGGCGTTTTTTTATGTTTGAATTTAATATCTAATTAATGACCTTAAAATAAATGGTCACGTTATCTCTTCTCTTCTCTTTATTTCTGCTTGAAAATCCCTCATTGTTAACTTGAAAAAAATTCATAATCAGATCCTTGACTTTGAACTCTATAACATACATTCTGTAGACATATAGACGTCCAAACATGATGTCACGGATGATAGAGTTTTGTAGTATTCCTTTTAATACTACAGCAGGGAGAGCAAGACATGGCCTATTCACACGCAAGCCACTTAGAGTCGTTAAATCAAAATATTGCAGAGCTTAATGGCTGTATCAATGTATCTTTTGAGTTTTTTCCACCAAGTTCAGAGAAGATGGAAGAAACGCTCTGGAACTCAATTCATCGTTTAAAAACACTAAAACCAAAATTTGTGTCTGTAACGTATGGGGCTAATTCTGGTGAACGTGATCGTACCCATTCCATTATTAAAGAAATTAAAGAGCAAACGGGTCTTATTGCTGCTCCGCATTTAACGTGTATTGATGCAAGCCGTTCAGAGTTAATCGACATTGCGAATGATTACTGGGCAAATGGTATTAAAGATATTGTTGCATTGCGTGGTGATATTCCAGCGGGTGGTGGTGCACCAGATATGTATGCTTCAGATTTGGTTGAACTGCTAAAATCTCAACATGATTTTGATATTTCAGTGGCTGCATTTCCTGAAGTACACCCAGAAGCTAAAAGCGCACAAGCGGATTTATTAAACCTAAAACGTAAAGTAGATGCGGGTGCTAACCGTGCGATTACTCAGTTTTTCTTTGATGTGGAAAGCTATTTACGTTTCCGTGATCGCTGTGTTTCTGCGGGCATTGATGTTGAAATTATTCCAGGTATTTTACCCGTTTCAAATTTCAAGCAAGCCTCACGTTTTGCTAAAATGAATAACGTAAGAATCCCAGGTTGGATGGCTCAGCAATTTGAAGGCTTGGATGATGATCCTGTGACTCGTCAAATGGTTGGGGCAAGTCACGCGATTGATATGACGCGAATTTTAAGTCGTGAAGGCGTAAAAGATTTTCACTTCTATACGCTAAATCGTGCAGAACATACCTATGCTCTTTGTCATACATTAGGGGTTCGTCCTGACGTTAATCGTTAATGATAATGTATTAAGAAAAACCGCCATTTGTGGCGGTTTTTTTGTTTGTATAAGATGATTTCTTAACGTTAATTCATCGTAATTGTTAATAATAAGATTATAAAAAAAGGCCACCGAAGTGACCTTAATGTAGAGTGCGTTATGTCATGCTAATCAGGCATTAACCAGTGTTTCGCATACCTGCAGCGATGCCTGCAATAGTGACCATCAGCGCTTCTTCAAGCTCAGGAGAGGTCTCTTCTTGCTGACGTGTTCGATACAGTAATTCAGCTTGCAGCATATTTAGTGGATCAACGTAGATATTACGCAGACGTATCGATTCCGATCCCCACGGGTCACTTTCCATTAAGTGGTCACTGTTTTCTACATTCAAGACCGCTTTAATGTCTGCTTGTAATTGATTACGTAGACGTACGCCTAGAGGCCATAAGGATTTATCCGTTAAGCGTTGGTCGTAGTACTCTGACATTTGTGGATTACACTTAGTGTAGACCATCTCAAGCATACCAAGACGGGTAGAGAAGAATGGCCATTCACGACACATTTCTTCTAATAGTTCTTGGTGACCTTTATCAATCGAGTATTGAATCGCTTCACCCGCGCCTAACCATGCAGGAAGTACCAGACGGTTTTGGCTCCATGAGAATATCCAAGGAATCGCTCGTAGACTTTCAACACCGCCATTTGGATTACGCTTTGCAGGGCGAGATCCTAACGGTAATTTGCCTAACTCTAACTCAGGGGTTGCTGCTCGGAAGTAAGGCACGAAGTCTTTTTCGCCACGAACAATATTACGGTACGCTTCACACGATACTTCAGAAAGTACTTCCATTAAATCGCGCCATTCTTGCTTAGGCTCTGGTGGTGGAAGAAGATTCGCTTCAAGAATCGCACTTGCGTATAAATTAAAGCTGTTTACTGCCACTTCAGGTAGACCAAGCTTAAACCGGATCATCTCACCTTGCTCAGTAACACGTAGGCCACCTTTTAAGCTTTTTGGTGGTTGAGATAGAAGTGCGGCATGGGCTGGTGCACCCCCACGACCAATTGTACCGCCACGGCCGTGGAATAAGGTTAGTTCAATGCTTTCTTTCTCACAGACATCAACTAAGGCTTCCATCGCACTGTATTGCGCCCAGCCAGCAGACATCACACCGGCATCTTTTGCTGAATCTGAATAGCCGATCATGACCATTTGATGATTTTGAATAAATCCGCGGTACCAATCAATAGAGAACAATTGTTCCATGACTTCTTTAGAGCGGTTTAAATCGTCTAATGTTTCAAATAATGGGCAAACATCCATACGGAATGGGCAACCCGCTTCTTGAAGCAGAAGATGAACAGCCAATACGTCTGATGCGGTGCGAGCCATTGAAATTACATAAGAACCGAGAGCTTCTTTTGATTGCTCAGCTACGATTTTACATGTATCAATAACTTCTTGAACTTCTGCTGTTGGAGTCCAATCGCGAGGAAGAAGAGGGCGTTTAGAGCTTAATTCGTTCACTAAGAAAGAAATCTTATCTTGTTCGCTCCATTGATCGTAATCACCAATGCCTAAGTAACGCGTTAGTTCAGAGAGTACATTTGAATGGCGAGTACTTTCTTGACGTATGTCTAGACGAACAAGATGGGCTCCAAAGGCTTTGACACGGCGTAGCGTATCTAATAAAGAACCTTCAGCAATGATACCCATACCGCAAGCGTGTAGTGACTGGTAACAAGCGTGCAAAGGTAACCATAATTGTTCAGCATTACGAAGGATTGGTTTGTTATTGGTTAACTCACCTTTCATTTGTGCATCAAGGTTTTCAAGCGTATCGTTTAATAGAGTACGAAGTTGTTTTAAGATAGCTCGATAAGGTTCGTGTTGATCACAGGCAAGCTCACGAACTTCATCGGTACACTTTACCATCGATAATTCACTGATTAACTCATTCACGTCTTTTAAGTAAAGATCGGCCGCTTTCCAGCGAGAAAGCAGCATAACTTCGCGTGTTATCGTGTGAGTTACAAATGGATTACCATCGCGATCTCCACCCATCCAAGAAGACATATGGACAGGACGAGCATCAATCGGTAAGCCTTCACCTAAATGATTTTCAAGACGTTGATCAAATTCACGTAAGAAATCAGGAATACCTTGCCATAATGAATTTTCAACAACGGCAAAACCCCATTTTGCTTCATCTAATGGCGTTGGACGTTCTTGACGAATAACATCAGAATGCCAAGCTTGAGCAATCAGTTGTTCAAGGCGACGTTCTGTTTTTTCTCGTTCAGAAAATGAGATATCACTCAGTTCAAGTTTTGATAAACATTCATTGATCTTTACCAATTTATTGATCATGGTACGGCGCGCAATTTCTGTTGGATGCGCAGTTAGCACTAGCTCAATGTTGAGTTCACGCACCGCTTGTACCGTATCTAATTTGCTGATGTTGTTTTGGCTTAATTTAGAAAACAGTGAGCTGATCGCATCAGGTTCGCATACGTGTTCTTCGCAGTGACGAGAAATCGTATGATACTGTTCTGCCATATTGGTTAAATTTAGGAACTGACTGAATGCACGAGCAACTGGAGTCAGTTGATCATTAGGGAGACTTTTAATCTCTTCAATTAATGCATTACGGTCATTGTCGCTTCCTGCGCGCGCTGTTTTAGACAGCTTACGAATGGTTTCAACTTTTGCTAATAGCTCTTCACCATGAGCGTCTCTAATTGTGTTTCCAAGTAGATGACCCAACATGCTTACATTGCTTTTTAAAGCCGCGTACTTTTCATTCATACATACTTCCTATACTGTAATTTTGTTACATCCTAAATTTTTTCTGCATTCAATCTATCCGAATTTACGGCTCTTCGTCAAACTTTGAAGAATAAACGATGATTTTTTAAACGATATATTGCCGTAGATCATCGAATATTGATTTGCTCTTCATGAGTGTTGTAAATTTATTTCAGATTAAAAGCAATGTTTATACATTAATTTGCTCAATATATTGATTGTCGGGTCAATGAATGAAAATGCTAAAAATTCATCAGGTTGGTGTGCTTGTTCAATGGAACCCGGACCTAATACTAATGTTGGGCAAAGGTCTTGTAAGAAAGGAGCTTCAGTACAGTAATTAACGGTTTCTACTTCTTGGCCACAAATTTCAGCAACGCTTGTTACGATTGGACTATCAGCGCTACATTCGTAACCAGGGATAGGTTCATGTAATGGGGTTATTTCAATTCTTCCTGGCCACTTTGCTTCGACGTCTTTCAATGCATCACACAGCATATTATCTAATCCATCAAGGCTAATTCCCGGTAATGGACGTACGTCATAATGAAGTTCACAACAGCCGCAAATACGATTCGGGCTATCACCGCCATGGATATGGCCAAGATTAAGGGTTGGGTAAGGAATAGAAAAACCAGGGTTGTGGTATTCCTTAACTAATTTATTTTTTAAATTCATTAAAGCAAACATGATTTCATTCATGATCTCTAGCGCATTAACACCATAAGCAGGGTTTGATGAATGACCAGATTTACCGGTAACACGAACGGCGTTGGCTACATGGCCTTTATGACCACGAATAGGCATTAAGCTTGTTGGCTCACCAATAATACAGTAATCCGGTTGGATGCTAGTGTTTGAGGCGAAATGGCGGGCGCCAAGCATGGTTGTTTCTTCATCACAGGTGGCCAAAATATAAAGTGGCTTAGATTGGTCTTTCCAATTGATGTTTTTTATTGCCTCTAAGATAAAGGCAAAGAAGCCTTTCATATCCGCGGTTCCAAGCCCATAAAATCGATCGTTGGCTTCGGTTAGTGTGTGAGGGTCGTAGTTCCAACGTCCTTGATCATAAGGGACGGTATCTGTGTGTCCTGCGAGTAATAACCCGCCTTCTCCTGAACCTAATTTAGCCAATAGGTTGAGTTTTCCTTTCTCTATTTCTTCAATTTCAACTTCACAACCTAAATCTTCACACCATTGCGCTAACTTATGTATGACTTCTGCATTACCTTCATCCCAGCTTGAGTCTGTAGAGCTGATTGAAGAGGTTGAGATGAGCTGTTGATAATATTCTTTAAATTCTGGTATTTTCATTTATTCATACATCCACTGTTGACACAAAAGAGAGAACCCTGTAAAACACATATTAAATCACAATAAGTGAATAGAAATACAGTTTAGTTTAATTTTAATGAATAAACTAAAATTTAAAAAGGAAAGCAGTATCTAATATGTGTAACGCTCAAGTTACCTTGAATGGCTTTTTCCTTCAATAGTTGAAGAGCTAAATGGACGTATTTATGTTGAAAACAACCATCATCGGAGCAAGCGGATACACAGGTGCTGAATTGGCACTGATGGTATTTAAGCACCCGCACCTTTCTTTATCTGGCTTATATGTGTCTGAAAATAGTTTGGATAAAGGAAAAGCGATCAGTGAATTACATGGTTCATTAAAAGGGGTGGTGGATGACACATTGCAACCTCTAGTAAATGTAAATCAAGTGGCGAAAGAGAGTGATATTGTTTTATTAGCGACAGCTCATGAAGTGAGTCACGATTTGGCGGCCACTTTTTTAGAGAATGGTTGTGTTGTTTTTGACTTGTCAGGTGCGTTTCGTGTTCAAAAAGAAGGTTTCTATTCTGAGTTCTATGGCTTTGAACATAAATATGAAGATTGGCTAGATAAAGCGGTTTATGGATTGGCTGAGTGGAATGCGGATGCGATTGCTAAAGCTCAATTAATTGCCGTTCCGGGATGTTATCCAACGGCGTCACAATTAGCGTTAAAACCATTAGTTGACGCTGGATTATTAGACCAAAATCAGTGGCCTGTTATTAATGCAACGAGCGGAGTGACAGGGGCTGGACGTAAAGCTAATTTAGCCAGTAGTTTTTGTGAAGTGAGTCTTCAACCTTATGGGGTGTTCAATCACCGTCATCAACCTGAAATTGCCGCACATTTAGGATGTGATGTTATTTTTACGCCTCACCTTGGTAACTTTAAACGTGGGATCTTAGCAACCATCACGACTAAATTACAAAAAGGGGTGACAGAAGAGCAAATTCAAAAAGCATTTGATGCCGCTTATACCGATACACCAGTGGTTCGTCTACTCGGTAATGAGATGCCAAAATTGCAATCAGTAGAGAAGACACCTTTCTGTGATATTGGTTGGAAAGTGCAAGGCGAACACCTAATTGTTGTTTCTGCGATCGATAATTTATTAAAAGGTGCATCAAGCCAAGCGATGCAGTGCATTAATATTCGTTTCTGCTTTCCAATGTTAACCGCTTTAATATAAGGTATGGAATATAGTATGAATCAATGTCCATTAGTGATTAAGTTAGGTGGGGCGGTATTGGCATCAACCGAAACGTTAACACTATTATTTAAAACGGTTTCAAATTATCAACAACAAGCCCAACGATCATTAGTGATTGTTCATGGCGGTGGGTATTTAGTTGATGAGTTAATGGAAAAGCTTCAATTAGAAACGATTAAAAAAGAAGGCTTACGTGTAACACCAAAAGAGCAAATTGGTTATATCACCGGCGCACTGGCAGGGACGGCAAATAAAATGCTGCAAGGCCAAGCGATGAAAAATGGTGTGAATGCGATTGGTTTAAGTTTGGCTGATGGCGGTTTATGTAGCATCACTCAATTAAGCCCTGAGCTCGGAAATGTGGGTTTAGCGACAGCGGGTGATGCAAAGGTATTAAATGCCATTCTAGCGACACAAGTTACCCCCATTATCAGTTCTATTGGCATTACTGCTGATGGTGAGCTGATGAATGTGAATGCAGACCAAGCTGCTGTGGCGGTTGCAACCGTATTAAATGCAGATCTCGTTTTACTTTCGGATGTTGCTGGCGTACTCGATACAAATAAATCATTGATACCAAGTTTGGATTCAGAGCAGGCCGAGTTGTTAATTCAACAAGGTGTTATCACTGATGGCATGATAGTGAAAGTGCGCGCGGCTCTAGAAGCGGCACAAACATTAGGCAAAGCGATAGAGGTCGCGTCATGGCGCTCACCTGAAAAATTAGCCGAGTTGTTTATTGGAAACAGTATCGGCACACAATTTCAGCCTTAATTGGCATTGAATCGAATTAACTTTATAGAATACAGTCGCCGCGAGTATGCGGATCAAGGAGAATAGAATGAATAAGAAAGTAAACGTAAACAAGGTCGTTGTTGCATACTCTGGTGGTCTAGATACATCTGTGATTATCCCGTGGTTAAAAGAAAACTACGATTGTGAAGTGATTGCATTTGTTGCTGATGTGGGTCAAGGGGCTGAAGAGTTAGAAGGTATTGAGGCTAAAGCGATTGCTTCCGGTGCATCTGAGTGTTATGTGGCTGACTTAAAAGAAGAAATGGTCTCTGAGTACATTTTCCCTACGTTAAAAACAGGCGCTCTTTATGAGGGTAAATACCTACTTGGTACGTCAATGGCTCGTCCTATTATCGCAAAAGCACAAGTTGAAGTGGCGCGTAATGTGGGCGCAGATGCACTTTGCCATGGCTGCACAGGTAAAGGTAATGACCAAATCCGTTTTGAAGGTGCATTCGCAGCATTAGCACCAGATCTACACGTAATTGCACCATGGCGTGAGTGGGATTTAGTGAGCCGTGAAGAGTGTCTTGATTACCTTGCTGAACGTAATATCCCTTGTACTGCTTCACTTACAAAGATCTACTCTCGTGATGCAAACGCATGGCATATCTCAACTGAAGGTGGTGTTCTTGAAGATACATGGAACGAGCCAAACGAAGATTGCTGGGCATGGACAGTCGATCCAGAACAAGCGCCAAATGAATCAGAAACAGTATCAATAAAAGTTGAAAAAGGCGCGGTTGTTGCAGTTGATGGTAAAGCGATGACCCCTTATGAAGTGGTTGTTTATCTAAACGAGAAAGGAATAAAACACGGTGTTGGTCGTATCGATATCGTTGAAAACCGCCTTGTTGGAATGAAATCTCGTGGTTGTTATGAAACTCCAGGTGGCACGATTATTAATGAAGCACTACGTGCGGTTGAGCAATTGGTGTTAGATAAAGCGTCATTTGAATTTCGTGAAGAGTTAGGGATCAAAGCCTCTCATCTTGTTTATGATGGTCGTTGGTTTACACCATTGTGTAAATCAATCTTAGCGGCAACAGAAGAACTGGCTCAAGACGTTAATGGTGATGTTGTTATTAAGCTTTATAAAGGTCAAGCGACCGTAACTCAAAAGCGCTCTGATAATAGCTTGTATTCAGAAGAGTTTGCTACTTTTGGTGCTGATGAAGTTTACGACCAAAGCCATGCAGAAGGTTTTATCCGTCTTTACTCACTATCAAGCCGTATTCGTGCTCTAAATAGTAAGTAATTACTATTATGTAACAACTGTTTGATAATTTGTTTTACACTAGTCGAAGTTCATTTAATGATTAAATGGACTTCGATTTTTTTTGTCTAAATTATTATAATAAGCACTTTCAGTAATAATTGAATAAATATGTAAAAATAATGCATTTAATTCTTTATTTTTATCTGGAATTGCCGTAAGTTTGAATCATCAAGAAAAATACTGAATTAAATCAGACTTAATAGTTTCAAAAAGCAGTGAGCACTGTGCATTTAGGAGAAACACCATGGCATTATGGGGCGGACGTTTTAGTCAAGCAGCAGACACAAGATTTAAACAGTTTAACGATTCACTTCGTATTGATTATCGCCTTGCAGAACAAGACATTGTCGGCTCTATCGCATGGTCTAAAGCACTACTTTCTGTCAATGTTATTACAGAAATAGAACAACAAAAACTTGAATTAGCATTGAATGAATTGAAATTAGAAGTGATGGAAGATCCTGAACAGATCTTATTGTCAGACGCTGAAGATATTCATAGCTGGGTTGAGACACAGCTTATCGGTAAAGTGGGTGATTTAGGTAAAAAACTCCACACTGGTCGTTCTCGTAATGATCAAGTGGCGACAGATTTAAAATTGTGGTGTCGTCAACAAGGCCATCAACTGCTTCGCACATTAGATTTATTATTGAACCAACTCGTGAATGTAGCGAGTGAGCATCAGGCGACGGTGCTTCCTGGTTATACTCACCTACAACGTGCACAACCTGTGACATTTGCGCATTGGTGTTTGGCGTATGTTGAAATGATTGAGCGTGATTACTCTCGCCTTGAAGATGCGATTAAGCGTTTAGATACGTGTCCATTAGGATCAGGGGCTTTGGCTGGAACGGCTTATCCAATGGATCGTGAGAAATTGGCTCGTAATCTTGGTTTTCAAAGAGCAACACGTAATAGCTTAGACTCTGTATCGGATCGTGATCATGTGATGGAGTTAATGTCGATTGCTTCAATCTCTATGATTCACCTTTCTCGTCTTGCCGAAGACATGATTTTTTATAACTCAGGTGAATCTAATTTCATTGAGTTAGCGGATACCGTGACGTCTGGTTCATCATTGATGCCACAGAAAAAGAACCCGGATGCCTTAGAGCTTATCCGTGGTAAATGTGGCCGTGTATATGGCGCACTGGCTGGTATGATGATGACAGTAAAAGCGTTGCCCTTAGCTTATAATAAAGACATGCAAGAAGACAAAGAAGGTTTGTTTGATGCATTAGACAGCTGGTCTGATTGTATTGAAATGGCTGCACTTTGCTTTGAAGGCATTAAAATAAATAAAGAACGTACTTTAGAAGCGGCGAAACAAGGGTATGCAAACTCAACCGAATTAGCCGATTATCTGGTAGCGAAAGGCATTCCATTCCGCGAAGCTCATCATATCGTTGGTGTTGCTGTGGTTAGTGCTATAGAAAAAGGCTGTGCATTAGAAGAGTTATCTATTGCAGAATTAAAAGTATTCTCTGACGTGATTGAAGACGATGTGTATGCAATTTTAACTATCGAATCTTGTCTTGCGAAACGTAATGCCCTAGGTGGTGTTGCTCCTGAACAGGTAGCTTATGCTGTTGAGCAAGCAGGTAAACGTTTAGAAGAGCGTGATTCTACTGGGGTTAAAGTTCGTCCTGCACGATTAACGGATTTAGATGCATTAGAAGGAATGGTCGCTTACTGGGCTGGTCTTGGAGAGAATTTACCACGTAGTCGTAATGAGTTGGTGCGTGATATTGGATCGTTTGCAGTATCAGAACATCATGGGGAAGTGACTGGGTGTGCCTCTTTGTATGTGTACGATTCTGGTTTAGCTGAAATTCGCTCATTAGGTGTTGAAGCGGGGTGGCAGAGTCAAGGTCAAGGGAAAGCGATTGTTCAACACTTGGTAGAAAAAGCGCGTGAAATGGCGATTAATAAAGTGTTTGTATTAACGCGTGTTCCTGAATTCTTTATGAAACAAGACTTTATTCCAACATCTCGTTCGTTGTTACCAGAGAAAGTATTGAAAGATTGCGATCAGTGTCCTCGTCAACATGCGTGTGACGAAGTGGCATTAGAGGTGAATCTGCAAGAGCAAATTATTATCAAAACGAATGTGGCTTAACTGGCGTTCAATGGTAATGATCGGCACTGAGTTAAAAATACAGAATAAAAGAGAAAAAGTGGTGAACTTTTTAATTAAAGACTAGTCTTATTAATACTGCTTTTTCTTAGATAGATTCTAAGAGGCCCTAATATCTTTATTGGTATTGGGGCTTTATTTTTTGTGCTTACCTTTAATATTTGATGATTTTATCAAACGATAATAGCCCATCGCTAATAAATGCAATGTCAGTAATCCGCTAAATGCAGTACTTACCATGAAAGTGGCAATGGCTTCGATTTGATAAGGTGTTGCTTGAAAAAACTCCAGCCATGTTAACCATCCACCAATAGATAAAAAAGTAAGTTGTTTCATACAGCGAGAGCATCGGCCTAATTTTTGTTTAAATATATCAGAGTGACAAAATTGGCAAGCCATGTTGATTCCATTTTAAATGACGAGTTATGGCCGTTATTTTAACGAGTGATGGGTAAGATAGAAATAAAAAAGGTCGATGTTTTCACATCGACCTTTTTTATTTCTATGTTAGTTGCTGGTGATTAACAACCAGGACCACAATCCATACAATGTTTAATCATTTCAGGGCCTAAATGCAGTTTCGCATTTAAATCACGAAGTGCAGTACGAATACCTTCTTCGATTACTGGGTGATAAAATGGCATATCTAGCATTTCAGAAATAGTCATTTTATTTTGGTGTGCCCAAGCTAGTAGGTGGGCTAAATGTTCTGCATTTGGCCCCATCATTTCAGCGCCTAAGAAACGACCCGTTCCTTGTTCGCCGTACACATGAAGAATCCCTTTGTTTCGCAGCATTACTCGTGAACGGCCTTGATTTTCAAAAGAAACCTCACCAGTTGCGAAACAACCACAAGTCCCTAAACGAGTTGTGATTTCTTTATAGCTTTCTCCAACCATTGCGATTTGTGGGTCTGAGAATACCGCTGAGATTTTCGAGCGACGAAGGCCTGCGCGGATCTCGGGGAAACGTCCTGCATTATCACCAGCAATACGTGCTTGATCAGCGGCCTCGTGCAATAGGGGCAGTTGATTACTGGCATCACCAGCAATGAAGATGGTTGGTAATGATGTTTGTAATGTGTAGTGATCGGCTGTTGGTACACCGCGTTCGTCTACTTCAACCGATGTGTTTTCTAAGCCCAATTTGTCGGTGTTTGGACGACGACCGGTTGCTGCAAGTACATACTCAACTAGGATAGTTTCTTGTTCGCCTTGTTTATTGATGAATTTGATTTCAACTTTATCTTCTTCATCATTAAGAGATATGCGTTTCATGCTCTCTATTTTCACATCGGCATCAAGGTAAAACTCTTCGTTGAAGGCCTTGTTTGCATAAGCCATTACTTCAGGATCTGTTACTGGACCGACTTGACCACCTAAACCAAAAAGCTTAGTTTCAACGCCTAAACGGTGAAGTGATTGTCCAAGTTCAAGACCAATAACGCCAGGACCAAATACGGCGACTGATGTCGGTAAATCATCCCAATCAAATACGTCATCATTGATGATAAGGCGATCACCTAGTTCATTCCATACCGCAGGGTAAGCAGGGCGAGAGCCTGTTGCAATAACAATACGTTTTGCTGTAATGATCGTATGATCATCGACTTGCAATGTATTGTCGTCTAAAAATTTAGCGTAGCCAGAGATTTTATCTTCTGCTGGGATTTCATCAACGCCTTCTAAAACAAATCCAACAAAACGGTCACGTTCAAATTTAACACGGGCCATGACTTCGCGGCCGTTAATTACGATGTCACCTTGAGGGTGAATACCGAACTGAGGTGCTTTTTCAATTTGGTGAACGCTTTCTGCCGCTGCAATTAACAGTTTTGATGGCATGCAACCAACACGAGCACAAGTGGTACCGTAAGGACCGCCTTCGATCATGACAACACTGTCAGTATGTGCTTTTGCTGCACGGTAAGAGCCTAAACCTGCTGTACCACCACCGATAACAGCTACATCAACATTGACTTGTTTCATAATTCATATCTCACGTAGATTCATTTTAGAAGAAGTTTTGAAATGGCCCACGGTGTCGTGGGCCATTTTTATTCATTTCGAACTAGAGATTAAGCTAGGAAAGCTTCAAGCTCTTCGCTACCACCAATGTGTTTACCACCGATGAATACTTGAGGAACGGTAGTGCGGCCAGTAATTGCACGTAGACTTACTGTTGTTGCATCTTTACCCAGTACCACTTCTTCGTAGTTCAAACCTTTGTCGATTAGGTTTTGTTTCGCTTTCATACAGAAAGGACAACCAGGTTTTGTGAATACAGTGATTGATTCTTGCTCTTTGTGCTCAGGAGCAAGGTAGTTCAGCATCGTATCTGCATCAGAAACTTTGAACGGGTCACCCGGTACGTTTTCTTCGATGAACATTTTTTCAACGATGCCGTTTTTCACTAGCATGCTGTAGCGCCATGAACGCTTACCAAAACCAATGTCATTTTTCTCAACTAACATGCCCATGCCATCGGTGAAATCGCCGTTACCATCTGGAATGAAGGTAATGTTTTCTGCTTCTTGGTCTGCTTTCCATGCGTTCATTACAAACGTATCGTTTACAGAGACACAAACAATTTCATCAACGCCGTTGTCTTTAAATACAGAATAAAGCTCGTTGTAGCGAGGTAGGTGGCTTGAAGAACATGTTGGTGTAAATGCACCAGGAAGACTAAATACGATAACGGTTTTGTCTTTGAATAGCTCTTCTGTTGTCACGTTAACCCAAGCGTCACCTTTACGTGTTGGAAAAGTTACTTGAGGAACTGATTGGCCTTCTTTAGATGTAAACATAATGATGTCCTTTAATTTTTAATAAATTTTAAATTTCTTTCCGGGGTCTGCCCGGTTGATGTAGCTATTATGCAAAAGCTGGCTTGATAGTTCTAATCGTTTGGTGTTATCGTTTCAATCGTTAAAAGCTATCGAACTTATTGCCATCAATAAGATATAAGCTTTCAGGAGTGTAATACATGAATATCCGTGATTTTGAGTACTTGGTCGCACTTGCTGAGCATAAACATTTTCGTAAAGCTGCAGAGTCTTGTTTTGTTAGTCAACCAACGCTAAGTGGCCAAATCAAGAAGTTAGAAGAAGAAGTAGGATTGACGCTGCTAGAGAGAACCAGTCGTAAAGTATTGTTCACCGAAGCGGGCTTACAATTGGTCGATCAAGCAAAGCGTATTCTTATTGAAGTAAAGTTATTTTCAGAGCTTGCTAATCAGCAAGGTAAAGAGATGACAGGGCCATTACATTTAGGCTTTATTCCAACGGTGGGTCCTTATTTGTTGCCTTGGATCGTACCGACATTAAAAGCACAGTTTCCTGATTTGAATTTATATCTTCATGAAGCCCAGACACATCAATTGGTTAAAATGCTAGAAGAAGGCAAGATTGATTGTATGATTTTGGCCTCGGTTGATGAGACGAGTGGCTTTATTGAAGTGCCTGTCTATGATGAACCGATGGTGTTGGCTGTACCTAAAGAGCATAAGTGGGCAGAAGAAAAGTCGATCGATATGTCTCGTCTTAATGGTGAATCCGTACTGATGCTTGGCGATGGTCATTGCTTACGAGATCAAGCATTAGGTTTTTGCTTTGCGGCAGGAGCAAAAGACGACGATCACTTTAAAGCAACAAGCTTAGAAACGTTGCGAAATATGGTCGCCGCTGGAGGAGGGATAACATTGATGCCTTATCTTTCTGTGCCAAAAGAAAAAGAGCGTGATGGGGTGTGTTATTTGCCTGCGAAAGCACCTGTACCGCATCGCCAAATTGTATTGGCTTATCGTCCGGGTTCACCTTTAAAGAGTCGCTATGAGGCATTAGCAAAAGAAATAGAAAGTAAAATGGCTGACGTTATCCATTAAACTGTTTTATAGATAAAATACGAATAAAAAAGGGACGCTAAGTGAGCGTCCCTTTTTCTTTATTTCAACTAAGTCACTTAGAATAAGCTTTCGTCTTCTTCGCCGTCGCCATCAGCATCACCTGATGAATAGATAGTATCTTGGAAATCTTGTTTTACGTATTCAGTTGGCTCTGTACCGCCAGCAAAATATTCCCACATACTCGTTTCATCATTTTTATTACTTAATAGGCCAGTTTCACGGTCTATTTTTACTTTAATGATGTTGGCTGGAAGTCTTAATTTTTCTTCAGGTACGCCTTCTAAAGCAACCTTCATGAAATTAACCCAAGCGTAGATTGCTGTTTTACCACCAGCTTCTCCGCCGGTTAGCATCTCATCTTTGGACATGTTGTCATTTTTACTTGTGCTGCCTAAATGGTGTGATGGGTTATCAAAACCAACCCAAGCCGTTGCAACAACGTTTGGACCGTAACCATTATACCATGCATCAACAGAGTCATTGGTTGTACCGGTTTTACCACCAATATCACGACGTTTTAGCACTTGTGCTCGCCAGCCCGTACCATTCCAACCGGTACCTTTACTCCATACGCCACCACCCCAGATATTGCTATACATCATCTGTTTTGTGAGGAACGCATTTTGAGCTGAGATAACTTTTTTCGCATAAGGTGAGTTTTCATCATTTTGGTGATCGCACTCTTTTTGGCAGATAAGTTTTGGCGTTGCTTTGTAAACCTCATCGCCGTATGGGCTTTCAATATGGTCTATATAATAAGGTTCCACATAGTAACCATTATTAGCAAAGACTGAAAAGCCTTGTGCCATTTGTACTGGGCTTAAACTGCCCGCACCAAGAGCAATGGTATCTGAGCGAGGTAACTCATCTTTCTTGAAACCAAAACGAGTAAGATAATCAATCGTTTCATCTAAACCGACATCACGCAAAACGCGAACAGCCATTACATTTTTCGATTGAGCTAAACCAATACGTAAACGAGCAGGACCAATGTAGGTTGGTGGTGAGTTTTTAGGTCTCCATGCCGTACCTTGGCTTTCATCCCATGTATTGATCGGTGCATCGGTAATTAAGCTTGCTAGTGTTTTACCGTGATACAACGCCGCGGAATAAATAAATGGTTTAATACTCGAACCAACTTGACGAACAGATTGAGTCGCACGGTTAAATTTATTATGAACAAAGTTGAAACCACCAACCAGAGAGGTAATCGCTCCGTCATTAGGATCCATTGCAACAAATGCGGTATTCGCTGCGGGAACTTGGCTTAGTTTCCAGACGATAGTCGTAACGTCGTCTTTTGTTTCTTCGCTGAGAGGACGAACGTAAATTTGCTCACCAACGCTCAAAATATCAGAGGCACGACGAGGTGAAGAACCTTGACGTTTATCTGTTTTGAAGCGACGAGCCCATTTTAATCCATCCCAAGGAATGGTTGCTGTACCGTTATTTTTGATATTAACCGTGGCTGTTTTTCCTTTCACTTGAGTAACAATTGCAGGCATTAACTCACCGTACGAAGGTTCTTTTTTCAAGTGTTTTGCCATCGCGTCTTCATCAAGCGGTGTGGCTTTCGGTTCCCAGACTGTTTTGACTGCACCACGGAAACCATGGCGTTCGTCATAAGCAAGTAAGTTATCGATTGATGCTTTGTTTGCAGCGGCTTGCATTTTTGAATCTACAGTCGTGTAGATATTCATACCTGATGTATAAGCCGCTTCTTCACCGTACTTATTCACCATCCATGCACGAGCTATTTCTGCAACATAAGGGGCTTGTAGTTTAATTTCTGCGCCGTGATATTTAGAAATAACCACTTCCGCTTTTGCGTCTTCAAACTCTTGTTTTGTGATATAGCCTTCATCGAGCATACGAGCCAGTACGACATTTCGACGAGTCGTAGCACGGTCAACAGAATAAATAGGGTTCATCGTTGAAGGCGCTTTTGGTAAGCCAGCAATGATAGCGACTTCACCTAGCGTTAATTCGTTTACTTCTTTACCAAAATAAACATGAGCGGCAGCACCAACACCGTATGAACGGTAACCAAGATAAATTTTATTTAAATAGAGTTCTAAAATTTCTTGTTTTGTTAGTAATTGCTCAATGTGAACCGCGATAAAAATCTCTTTGATTTTTCGCATGATTTTCTTCTCATTTGATAAGAAGAAATTACGCGCAAGTTGCTGAGTAATGGTACTCGCCCCTTGTTTTGCGGAACCTGAAGCAAGTACTGCAAATGCGGCACGAGTAATACCAATAGGATCAAAACCATAATGGCTATAGAAACGACTGTCTTCAGTTGCAATGATGGCCTCAAGTAAATGAGGGGGCATGTCTTCCAATTTTAAAGGAATACGGCGTTTTTCACCAAATTGAGCGATCAACTTTCCATCGCGGCTATAAACTTGCATTGGCGTTTGTAGCTGAACGTCTTTCAATGTCGCAACATCTGGTAATTCTGGTTTCACATATTGGTAAAAACCAAAAATTGTAGTGACCCCAATAATTATGCAAACAAATGTAACTATGAGCAGTGCCTTTATGAACTTCACCTGATATTTCCCGTTTACTTTAATCTGTATTGTCGTTTCTAACCAATAACTGAGTAGTATAAATATAACACAACGAAAAATAACGTAAATTAACGCTTAATTTTGAGATATTTATTTTTTACTCGGAGCTAAATCAAGATGATTTATCCTACAGTCACTGGTGTAGACATAGGGCATCATAGCATTAAAGCGGCGTCTATAAGGTTAAAAAAAGGTCAATTTGAACTGATTGCTTGTCATGAAGTGTTATTACCTGACTCTGTTTTTATTGATACGAACTCAGTAAACCTCGAAGAGTTAACGCCATATCTGACTCGTTTAAAAAAAATGCTCTCATTTAATCAAAAGCGTATCGCTTTTTCTGTACCTGATAGCAACATTATCAGCAAGGTCATACAGATAGACAGTCAGCTTGATGAAAAAGAAACAGAGTTCGCGATTGCGCATACTTTTAACCAGCAATCCTCTTTTTCTGTGGAAGATCTTAATTTAGATTATGTCGCGTTAAATCAGCGAGGGGTAAGCAGCGTTAAAACAACAACATATCAAGTGTTTGCTACACGTAAGGATCTCATCGAATCTCGTCAATTATGTTTCTCTTCTGGAGGATTAACCCCCGTTTTAGCCGATGCTCATTCACATTCGTTATTCGCATTGTGGAAGAAGGCGACAGAATCCTATCCGAATAAAAAGAACTGGATGTTAATTGATATTGGGCACGCTCAAACTATTTTTTGTGTGATGTCACCGAATCATAACTTTTACTCTAAAAATATCATGTTTGGAGCGCAAGACTTACAGAGTAAAGACGAACAAGAAACCAGTGAAAGTATTAGTTTTGAACATGATACGACGTTTATTGCTCAACTCTCTGAGCATATTAAACGGCAAGTCACACTCTATTCGTCGATCCATCACCATAAAATTGAAGGTGTGTGGGTTGTCGGTGGTGGAGCACTGTTACCTGGCTTATCGGATTGCCTAAGTTATGAAGTCTCTCTCCCAACAATGGAATTAAATGTATCGTCTCTTTTTTTTCAAGATAAAAAACGAGTGATGCCTATGGCTGTCAATGCAAGTCAATATGCGGTTGCTTTAGGTCTGGCGTTGAGAGGGGTGTCATGGCTTACGAGATAAACTTGCTGTCTTGGCGAGATGAAAAAAGGCTTAAATATAAACAACGGTTTATCGCGATATTAGTCTTGGCGGTTATTCTTTCGGTTTGTTTGCAGTGGGGTTTTGCTCGGTATTTGAATCATCAAGCTTCATTGCAAGATTCGCGTAATAACTCATTAACGACCCACGTGACTTGGCTTAATAGTGAACTAAAGGGATTGGCAGAAATAGGAAAGCAGCATGAGGCTATTTTGACTCGCTTAAAAGTGGTCGAGAATCTGCAGCAAAATAGAAATAAAACAACGCAAATTCTTAATCTATTACCGGAAGTGATTACTGAAGGTGTCTATTTAAACAAAATTAGAATGGATGCTCGCAGTATTGAAATGAAAGGGTTTAGTGACAGTAATGCTCGATTGGCGACGATGCTGGATAAATTGGAACGGTCCACGCAGATTGTTGATGTCGAAATGCATTCGATTGTTTCTGGGCAAACGATGTTTGGGCATGAAATGAGTCGTTTTGACGTGTCCTTTCGATTATTAGCCCCAAAGAAGAGGGTAAATAATGATTGATTGGCGTGAGTTAGATGTAGATGAAATTACTGAGTGGCCATTGTTACCTCAGTTACTTGTCGTGTTTTTACTGTGCCTATGTGTGCATGCCGCAGGGTATTGGTTTTGGTTATCACCGATTCAGGAAAAAACAGAGCAATTAAAGAGAGACGAATTAACGTTAAAAACAACCATCAAATATAAATACAATCAAGTCGCGGCAATGCCTGAAATGGAAGACCAATTAAATGAATTGAATTTACGTTATGAATTTTTAGCGCAGCAACTTCCTGCACAAAAAGAACTAGCGAGTATGTTGTCAGGGATAAATCAAGTTGGGATTCAAAACAAACTCACGTTTACTCGTATTGATTGGGGAGAAAAACAGAATCAAGAATTTCTATATAAACTGCCTCTAAACATCGAGTTAACGGGGCAATATCATGATATCGGGTCATTTTCAGAGGCAATTGCTGATCTTCCTAGAATTGTAAGTTTAGAGAATATTGATATTCAACGAGTGAGTAAAGAGAGCAGTACATTGCACTTTCGAGTAATGGCTTATACCTATCAATTTAGGGGGACCCATGAGTAAGCAATTATTCGTTATGCTCACTTTTCTTTTCGTGATGGTCGGGTGCAAAGCAAACAAAGACTCGCTAGATGACTTTTATGTAGAGGCTAAATTACAAGGCACTAGAGACGTTGAAGTATTAGCTGGCGTGCTTCCTTTTGACGTCGATTCCTATAATGGGGCTGATGAACGTTCCCCTTTCGTTTTACCTAAGTTGCCAGAAAAAGTGAGTCAGCCAATCGCTAAAAAATCATGCTGGCAACCAACATACAGAAAGAAAAGCGGCAGTTTAGAGCGTTATTCATTAAGGAAATTACGTCTTAAAGGTGTTATGGGAAGTGAAAATGACATTACTGCGTTAATACAAACACCAAAAGGTGGGGTTATAAAAATTCGAAAAGGACAATTTATGGGCATGAATAATGGTCAAGTTGTCGATATTCAATCAAAACAAATCACGCTAAAAGAAACGCTGTCTGATGGGATGGGGTGTTGGCAAAAACGGTACATAAAATTAGCGTTAAACAATTAATTAATTTTAGGATTAGGAAAATAACATGTCGCAAGGATGCAGAGGTAACATGAATACTGGAGCAATGAGATGGTGTGCTTTTCTTGTACTGTTTTTTGTTCATATTCATGTATTTGCTGAAGAGTCAGTTGAGAATCAACTCGTTTCTGTCGATTTTCAATTAAGTAAACAAAAAGAAGGGCTGATAACCGTTGAGCTTGCTTCAGGAGCGGCTACGGTAGATTTACGTAAAGAGAGCGGTAAGTTAGTCATTGAGCTTCATGACACTAAAGTAAATGATGATAAATTAGTCATTTTGGATGTTGAAGATTTTGCGACCTTGGTTTCTCGTATCGAGACGTTTAGAGAACCGAATAGTACGTTGCTTTTTGTTGATATTAAGGGGGATTATGATTATGACTATTCTCTTAAAGGGGCTTTTTTAGAAGTGATCGTGTCTGCCCCTGTTGTTTTAACCGCGCAAAAAGAAGCGACGAAAGTTAAAGAAGAGAGTAAACCGATCTCAATCAATTTCCAGGATATCCCCGTACGCCATGTATTACAGTTGATCGCTGATTATAACGACTTTAATTTAGTGGTTGCCGATTCAGTGAAAGGCAATTTGACGTTGCGTCTCGATGGTGTTCCATGGCAGCAGGTTCTCGATATTATTTTGAAAGTAAAAGGATTAGATAAGCGAGTTGAAGGTAATGTGGTTTTGATCGCACCTAAGGCCGAGCTCGATGCACAAGAGAAGCAAGTGCTAGAGCAAGCTCAGATGGCGTCAGAGTTAAGTGCATTATCGTCTGAAATACTGTCGATTAAATACGCTAAGGCCTCTGAGATTGCTGATTTATTGGTAGGCGAAGGTGATATAACCATGTTATCGAGCCGAGGTAGTATTACGGTCGATGAAAGAACGAACTCCTTATTATTAAGGGATTTATCAGAAAATATAACGGTAATAAAAGACATTATTGAATCATTAGATATTCCGGTTAAGCAGGTGCAAATAGAAGCTCGAATTGTTACCGTTAATGAAGGAAATCTTGATGAGTTAGGGGTTCGCTGGGGATTCTCAAATACCAACGGAAGTGCAACGGCAGGAGGGTCGATTGAAAGTAATTTGGCGGCTGTGGGTTTATATGATGGTGGAAAAGATGGGTTGCCCGTAGACGATTTTTTAAATGTGAATTTAGGGCTATCGAATCCAGCAGCATCAAGTATTGCTTTTCAAGTGGCGAAACTCGGTTCAAACTTATTACTGGATCTTGAACTGTCCGCGCTTCAATCGGAATCAAAAGCGGAGATTATTTCGAGTCCTCGCTTAATTACGACGAATAAAAAGCCCGCTTATATCGAACAAGGGACTGAAATTCCTTATTTAGAGTCGTCATCGAGCGGTGCAACAACCGTTGCCTTTAAAAAAGCGGTATTAAGTTTAATGGTTACACCACAGATAACGCCGGATAATCGATTGGTTCTTGATTTGATTGTGACGCAAGATAGACCAGGTCAAATTGTGAAAACGGGGACAGGTGAAGCGGTCGCAATTGAAACACAAAGAATAGGGACTCAAGTTTTAGTGGATAATGGCGAAACCGTTGTTTTGGGTGGTATTTATCAGCATTCCTTATCAAATAGTGTAGAAAAAGTACCACTACTGGGTGATTTACCCCTACTTGGAGTGCTATTTCGTCGCAGCTCCGAAAATATAGGTAAAAAAGAATTATTAATCTTTGTTACACCAAAAGTTGTTATACAATAGTAAGATAGCTTCAAATTTGATGGTTTATTTTTGATGAAATAGGTGTAAAGAAAAATAATTATGCTGAACTTTTCATCTAGCTATTGCAATTACTAGCTATTAACTGAGATAATTTTTGGTCTTATCACGAAATATCTGTGAGGAATATGGTGCCACAGAAGCATGTCTGTTGAAGAGACAACTGTTGGCAATGTCGTTAATGAACTTTGCATAATTTCTAAAAAATGGCTGAAAAACGAAATATTTTCCTTGTTGGCCCAATGGGCGCCGGCAAAAGTACAATTGGTAGACACTTAGCACAGCAACTTCACATGGAGTTTCTTGATTCTGATACGGTAATTGAAGAACGCACAGGCGCAGATATCGCTTGGGTATTCGACGTTGAAGGTGAAGAAGGTTTCCGTATACGTGAGGAAGGTGTAATTAACGATTTAACTCAAGAGCAAGGCATTGTACTTGCGACGGGTGGTGGCTCTGTAATTAGTAAAGAGAGTCGCAATCGTTTATCTGCTCGTGGTGTCGTTGTATATCTTGAAACTACGATTGAGAAGCAATTAGCTCGCACACAACGCGATAAAAAACGTCCGTTGCTTCAAACTGATGAGCCTCGAGAAGTGTTAGAAGCACTAGCGAAAGAACGTAATGCACTTTATGAAGAAGTGTCTGATTACGTTGTTCGTACCGATGATCAAAGTGCAAAAGTTGTAGCAAATCAAATCATCCAAATGCTTGAAGAGCGTTAATTCAAGTCATTTTATAAGACAGATATTGGGAACGAATCATGGAAACGATTCATGTAGATTTAGCAGAACGTAGCTATCCCATCTCTATCGGCGCCGAGTTGTTTTGCAACCCGGCGCATTTTTCATCTGTAATACCTGCCAAAAAACGTGTTGTCGTTATTAGTAATGTAACGGTTGCGCCGTTGTATGCTCAACAAATCATCGACACTTTAAATACGTTTGAATGCCAAGTATCACTGCTTGAATTAGACGATGGCGAACAATATAAAAATCTTGATACTTTCAATCAAATCCTGACGTTCTTATTAGAAGAAAATCACAGCCGAGACGTGACTATTGTTGCATTAGGCGGTGGTGTTGTTGGTGATGTGGTTGGTTTTGCCTCTGCGTGTTATCAGCGTGGTGTCGATTTTATTCAAGTTCCAACGACGTTATTGTCCCAAGTGGATTCATCCGTTGGTGGAAAAACAGCAATAAACCATCCGCTAGGTAAAAATATGGTGGGTGCCTTTTATCAACCTAAAGCGGTTATTATTGATATTAATTGTCTTAAGACGTTACCTGAACGCGAATTTGCAGCGGGCATGGCTGAAGTCATTAAATATGGCATTATTATTGATAGTGATTTCTTTGATTGGCTTGATGAGAACATGGAAAAACTCTATGCACTCGATCACGATGCATTGGTGTATGCCATTTCACGTTGTTGCCAAATCAAAGCGGATGTTGTGGCCAAAGATGAAAAAGAATCAGGCGTTCGCGCACTTTTGAATTTAGGTCATACTTTTGGCCATGCGATAGAGGCCGAAATGGGTTACGGTAATTGGCTTCATGGTGAGGCCGTGTCTGCTGGAACCGTAATGGCTGCAGTGACAGCTCAAAAAGAAGGCTTAATTTCACAGCAAGAAGTGGATCGCATTTGTGCTCTACTTAAAAAAGCGAAATTACCTTTGAAAGCACCTAAAGAAATGACGGTAGAGGCATTTATGAAGCACATGATGCGTGACAAGAAAGTATTGTCAGGCAAGTTACGTTTGGTGCTCCCAACTTCAATTGGTAGCTCTGAGGTCGTAACAGGTGTTTCTGAACGTGTTCTCGCTGATGTGATAGAGCAATGTAAGGCATAAACGATGAATATTGGTCATGATTCAACTGTTTTAGAATTAGAAAGTCAGATTGATGTGTTATCTCGCATTCAGTTTGTTTCTCGTTTTGGTTCTAATTTGGTACATATTGAAGGAGTTAAAGGCTCTGGAAAGTCATGGCTATCTCAGCGTTACCTTGAAAAATGGTGTGATGATGCAGATCAAGTACTATTGATGTGCCATACCAATCAATCAATATATCAACAGCGTGGGATCATTTTAAAACAGATGGTTCGTGATCCGCTTTTTAATGAGCACGATACTGTTGTTGATAGTATTAGTCGGATGTTAGCGGGTGAAAAGTGCAACTTAGTTCTGGTTATTGATGACGCACATTTACTCTCTTCTGAGTTACTTAGTGAGTTGTGGTTACTGGTTCAAAAAGCACAGTCAGCGTCTAACTGGCAAATTAATGTGCTGCTTTTTGCTGATAAAGGAACGTTAACACAGCCTTTATCGCAGATGTCTTATGGGCAGGACAGTAAACCGATTGATATTGATATTGAGTTATTGACGCAAGATGAAGCGGCAACGTTTTCTGAAATGCTTGTGATTCGTTTTGCATCAAGCAAAGAAGAGAAAGCAAGAATTCGTCGCTTGGTGAATAAGAATAATAGATTGCCAGGGGAACTTATTATATTAGGTGAGAAAAAAGCAGAACGACGAGTAATTATTCGTTCAGTAGCGCAATCTCCCGTTGGTGTTTTAAGTTTAGCGGCTATTTTACTTCTTGGTTCCGCAGGTGGTTATTGGTGGATGAATCAGTCATCGCTGCTTTCTATGAACTCAATGCTTGATGATTCGCTGAATCAATCATTAAATAATGACAGTTTGGTCTTCGATGCACTTAATAAAGAAAACTCAGAGCTTAACAGTATTAATCTGCCTGAAGATGATTCACATACGATCCCTCCTGATGTGATTGATAAGCCGATAATTATCGAATCAAGTAAAGAGGAAGGTAAGCGTGTTGTCGTCCCCTCTGAAGTGGTTGATGCTTTAGTCGGTGGTTCTGAACCTTCGGATGAATCGGCGTCATTAACTTCTTCTGCGGATGATATTCTTGCTACTCAAGAGACGGTAAATAAAGAAAATACGACATCAGTGTCTTCTAAAAAAGAAGACATGACGAGTATTGTTGATGAGAGTAAGCCTTTAGTCGCCGAAAAAAATACAGACGTAGGCAAAGAACGTATTACGTTTACGTTGGCTAATTCTGAACTTAAAGCCATTTCTGAAAAACGTTATATATTGCAATTAGCCGCTTTAACAAATGAAGAAGCGGTGCAAGAGTTCTTAGATGAACATCAACTTGGAAATTCAGCTCGAATTTATCAAGCATTAAGAAATGGTTCGATTTGGTATATTGTGAGTTATGGTGATTATGTCTCCATTTCAAAAGCTCGTGGTGCGGTGAAGAATCTGCCAAATTCAGTTCAAACTCTGGGTCCTTGGGCAAAATCTTTAGTTCAAGTACATCGAGAAATTGATTCTTTAAAATAACACTGAGTATTGATTAAAAATAGGGTACAATCGCCCGCTTTCTGGATTAGGGTAAAAGGCTAAAAAGACGTATGAAAAAGCATCGCGCATTTCTTAAGTGGGCTGGCGGCAAATATAGCCTAGTAGAAGAAATTCAACGTCATCTTCCTGATGCTAGAAAATTGATCGAACCCTTTGTTGGGGCAGGTTCTGTATTTTTAAATACAGACTATGATCATTATCTTCTTGCTGATATTAATCCTGATTTGATCAATCTTTATAACCATCTTAAAGAGAATCCAGAGCGCTTTGTTGAAGATGTTCGTGAATTATTCCAACCTGAATATAATCAAAAAGAAGTCTATTTAGATCTGCGTATTGAATTTAATCAATGTACAGATACGTACCGTCGTTCTCTGTTATTTCTCTATATGAACCGTCATGGCTTTAATGGGTTGTGTCGTTATAACAAAAAAGGAGGGTTTAACGTTCCTTTTGGTTCTTATAAAAAACCGTATTTCCCTGAAAAAGAAATGTATTTTTTTGCTGAGAAAGCAAAGAAAGCGACGTTTGTTTGCGAAGGCTATCTAGAAACCTTTAAGCGAGCACGCAAAGGTTGTGTGATTTATTGCGATCCTCCTTATGCCCCTTTATCTACAACTGCGAACTTTACTTCGTACGCAGGTAATGGTTTCTCTTTAGATGATCAAGCGGCTCTCGCTGATATTGCGGAAAAAGCAGCATTTGAGCGAGATATTCCAGTTCTGATTTCTAATCATGACACCATTTTGACTCGTCGTTTGTATCATGGTGCAACGCTGAATAAGATAAAAGTTAAACGTACCATTAGTCGAAATGGTGCTGGCCGAAATAAAGTTGATGAACTCATGGCTTTGTTTTATGCGCCGAAATGTACCGAGTAATCTAAGCTACCCTTTTCAAACAATTGCCTAAGACAGTGTTTAAAATATCAGGTAGAATTGCGCCGTCGATTTAATCGATTGCGTAACTCTTATCAGATACTTATTTTAACCTGAGGCTCAACATGAAAGATTTTTTGATCGCACCATCTATTCTCTCTGCTGATTTTGCTCGTCTTGGTGAAGACGTAGACAAAGTATTAGCGTCAGGCGCTGATGTGGTTCACTTTGATGTGATGGATAACCACTACGTACCAAACTTAACGTTCGGTGCGCCGATTTGTAAAGCGTTACGTGATTACGGTATTACCGCTCCAATTGATGTGCATTTGATGGTGAAACCAGTGGACAGCATTGTTCCTGAGTTTGCAAAAGCCGGTGCAACAATGATCACTTTCCATGTTGAAGCATCTGAACATGTTGATCGTACCCTTCAGCTAATTAAAGAGCACGGCTGTAAAGCGGGTGTTGTACTTAATCCTGCTACGCCATTATCCTGTCTTGACTACATTCTTGATAAAGTCGATATGATCTTACTTATGTCAGTTAATCCGGGTTTTGGTGGTCAGTCATTTATTCCTAGTACGTTAGATAAATTGCGTGCAGTACGTAAATTGATCGATGACTCTGGTCGTGATATCCGCCTTGAAATTGATGGTGGCGTAAAAGTGGATAACATTCGTGAAATCGCAGAAGCGGGCGCGGATATGTTTGTGGCAGGCTCTGCAATCTTTAATCAACCAAATTATAAAGAAGTGATTGATGAAATGCGTGCTGAACTCGCTAAAGTGAAAGGTAATTAAGAGACATGTTTGAAAACATCAAACTGATCGCGTTTGATTTGGATGGAACACTGCTAGATAGTGTTCCAGACTTAGCTCGTGCGGTTGATCTTGCTATGCAAGACCTAGATTACCCTGGCGTTACATTAGAACAAGCTTCTCATTGGATTGGCAATGGTGCGGATGTTTTGGTCTCTCGTGCTTTAAGTCAAAGTGTGGTCGTTGCTGAAGGTCTTAATCCTGAGTTGGTAAAAACAGCTCGTGCGCGTTTAGATCATCATTACCATGAGGGTGGTCATAAGCTGAGCCATCTTTACCCAAACGTAAAAGAGACATTAGAGTCGCTATATAAGGAAGGGTATACGCTAGCGCTTGTGACGAATAAGCCCGCGCAATTTGTTCCTGAATTATTAAAACAACATCAACTTGAACATTTATTTGTTGATGTTGTTGGTGGCGATACCTTTGTCGAGAAGAAGCCTAATCCATTCGCTTTAAATTGGTTACTCGATAAGCATCATCTTTTGCCGACGCAAATGTTGATGGTGGGTGATTCTCAAAATGATATTCAAGCCGCTAAAGCCGCTGGTTGTTATAATTTCGGATTAACTTATGGTTATAACCATGGGGAACCTATTGCAGACAGTGATCCTGATGTTGTGAGTGATGAATTTAATCATTTATTAGCCGTGATGAGTGTGGCAAGATAGTATTCGTTAATAAGTACACGGATTAACGTAATTCGGCATTATTAATATCGATAGAATAACCATTAAATGATCCGATAACGGGTCATTTAATTTTTACAGTTAAACAAGGAATCATAACCATGAGCAAGCCCATCGTATTAAGTGGTGTTCAACCGTCAGGTGAACTGAGTATTGGTAACTACTTGGGTGCTCTACGTCAATGGCAACAGATGCAAGACGATTATGATTGTCAGTACTGTGTTGTAGACCTTCATGCCATTACGGTTCGTCAAGATCCTAAAGCATTGCATGAAGCGACACTCGATGCTCTGGCAATTTGTCTCGCGGTTGGTGTTGATCCAAAGAAGAGCACGTTATTTGTTCAGTCACATGTACCAGAGCATGCTCAACTAGGTTGGCTTCTTAACTGTTATACCCAAATGGGTGAACTAAGTCGTATGACTCAGTTTAAAGATAAGTCTGCTCGTCATTCAAATGATGTGAATGTTGGGTTATTCGGTTACCCAGTCTTAATGGCGGCTGATATTTTATTGTACGGCGCGCATCAAGTGCCTGTGGGCAGTGATCAAAAGCAGCATTTAGAATTAGCGCGTGATATTGCGAATCGTTTCAATAATGCTTACTGCCCTGAATCGCCTTTATTCACGGTTCCAGAACCCTACATCCCACAAGTGAATGCGCGTGTGATGAGTCTACAAGATGCGACGAAGAAAATGTCTAAATCAGATGATAACCGTAAGAATGTTATTACGCTGTTAGAAGATCCTAAGTCAATTCTTAAGAAAATCAATAAAGCGCAAACAGACGCAGAAATGCCACCTCGTATTGCTCATGATTGGGAAAACAAAGCCGGTATTTCAAACCTTATGGGTCTGTATTCTGCAGCAAGTGGCCAAACGTTTGAAGAGATCGAAGCTCAATACCAAGGTGTTGAAATGTATGGTCCATTCAAGAAAGACGTTGGTGAAGCGATTGTGACGATGCTAGAGCCGATTCAATCTGAATATAAACGTATTCGTGATGATCGTACGTATATGGATTCAGTAATGAAAGCGGGAGCCGAAAAGGCATCAGAACGCGCTGCAGTTACACTGAAAAAAGCGTATGAAGCCGTTGGTTTTGTTACTCGCCCATAGTTAGTCTGCCAATGAGTTAAATGAATTGCTCGTTAGCTTTTTGCTAGCGAGCAATTTTTATTTCTTCTTCTCTACTTAGCGAATGTAGTCTTTTTTATGCTGTTAATGATCGATAATTATGATTCTTTTACTTATAACCTATATCAGTACTTTTGTGAGTTAGGTATAGAGGTCAAAGTAATACGTAATGATGAAATTGATATTAAAGGTATTGAAGCGCTTAACCCTTCACATTTAGTCATATCTCCTGGCCCTTGTACCCCGAATGAAGCGGGTATTTCATTAGAAGCCATTACGTATTTTTCTGACAAATTACCTATTTTAGGCGTGTGTTTAGGCCACCAAGCGATTGCTCAAGTTTTTGGTGGTGATGTTGTGCGTGCAAGAAAAGTGATGCACGGTAAAACATCGTTAATTACACACACCAATTGCAGTGTATTTACAGGGTTGAATAATCCGTTAACGGTTACTCGTTATCATTCTTTAGTCGTGAAAGCAGACACATTACCTGCGTGTTTTGATATCACTGCTTGGACTGAAAATGATGAGGGAGAAATGGATGAGATCATGGGGTTTCGTCATAAAACATTACCAATAGAAGCGGTTCAATTTCATCCTGAATCGATAATGACAGAACAAGGTCATGAGATTTTATCTAACTTTATTAATAAATAATTAATATCTCTCTTAATTAAGAGAGCGATCCAGTTCACCCTTCTTGCTTTTTCTTTTTTCTCCGTTTTAAAAATAATAAGTGCTGATTTATGCATAATAAATTGAGCGTTCATCCTAATAAAGTCGTTTACATATAAACAAACCTCCTATAGCTTGATTTTATAACTATTCTAAAATAATGACTGAGCAGTCATTTAATTACAGAAGGTGAAACTTTTTTAGTTCAAAAAAAGAATTTTGTACTATTGAAAAGGTTAATGGTTTGTAAATACTATGCTGAAAAACGGCATACGCAGAAGGAAAGTGTGATGACGACCAATTCACAAGTAGAACGTAAAGACTTTAATGATGTAATGGTACCTTGTTATAACCCGATGGAAATTATTCCAGTAAAGGGTCAAGGTGCACGAGTGTGGGATCAAGCGGGAAAAGAATACGTTGATTTTGCTGGAGGGATTGCAGTGAGCTGTCTTGGCCACTGCCATCCAATTATGGTTAATGCACTGCAAGAGCAGTCACAAAAACTGTGGCACTTAAGTAACGTGTTAACTAATGAACCTGCAATTCGTCTGGCTAAAAAATTAACCGAAGTTTCTTTTGCTGAAAAAGTTTTTTTTGCTAACTCTGGCGCAGAGGCAAATGAAGCGGCATTGAAATTGGCTCGTCGCTGGGCGGTTGATGTTCATGGTGCAGAAAAAAGTGAAATCATTGCATTTAAGCAGGGCTTTCATGGGCGTACTTTCTTTACCGTAACGGTCGGTGGGCAAGAAGCTTATTCTGATGGTTTTGGACCTAAGCCGGGTGATATCTCTCATCTTGAATACAATAACCTTGCCGAACTTGAAGCACACATGTCAGAAAAAACCTGTGCGATCATGATGGAACCACTGCAAGGTGAAGGTGGGTTAATTTCACCAACGGCTGAATTTGTTGAGGGCGTCAGAGCGCTATGTGACAAATACAACGCACTGCTTATTTTTGATGAAGTTCAAACCGGAAACGGCCGTACTGGTGACTTTTATGCATACCAAGGCTTAGGGGTTACGCCTGACATTCTGAGTACTGCGAAATCACTCGGTGGTGGCTTTCCTATTGGCGCGATGCTTACCACAACCGAGCTTGCTCAACATTTAAAAGTGGGTACACATGGGTCAACTTATGGTGGTAATCCATTAGCTTGTGCAGTGGCAGAAGCCGTTGTAAGCGAAGTGAGCAAGCCAGAAGTATTGGCTGGCGTGAAAGAGCGTGAACAATGGTTTCGTGACGGCTTAGAAGCGTTGAATGCCAAATACGATATGTTTGCCGAGATACGTGGTAAAGGGTTATTGCTTGGTGCGGCATTAAATGAAGCATGGCAAGGGCGAGCTCGTGACGTGTTAGTTGCCGCTGGTGAACAAGGCTTAATGGTCTTAGTTGCCGGTGTTAATGTTGTTCGTTTTACGCCATCGCTAGTTATCACAAAAGAAGATGTTGAGTTAGGTTTCGAGCGTTTAGATAACGCATTAGCATCATTAACTAAATAATCGTCATCTCTTAATTATGTCAGTGACCCACTAATTTGGGTCACTCTTCTCAGTTCGATCTCACTTTTATTTCTACAGTATAGTGCTCACTCCAATGAATAGTCTCGTGGTTTTATTTATTGGAATTAGCATGATCTTTATACATCGCATCGGAGGGATTATTGATGCTTGTTATTCGCCCTATTACTCAGGAAGATTATCCTGCACTTCATCAGTGTGCCGTAGAGTCTGGACATGGTTTTACGTCATTACCCGTTAATGAAGAGCAGCTTAGAAATCGTATTGATCATTCCACAGAAAGTTTTGAAAAAGAAGCGCTTTCCCCTGGGACTGAAGGCTACCTTATGGTTGGCGAAGACACGGTTACCGGTGAAGTGACCGGAACCACAGGGATAGAAGCGGCAGTCGGACTCGATTCACCATTTTATAATTATCACATCAGTAAAGTGGTTCATTTCTCTCGTAAATTAAACGTAAACAATGTGGTAAAAGTGCTGACGTTCGGCAGTAATTACACGGGAAGTACTGAGATTTGTACTCTATTTCTACGTCCGGAATTTCGTGAAGGCCTCAATGGTCGCTTGATGTCAAAAGCCCGATTTTTAATGATGGCAGAACACCCGCATCGTTTCTCAGACACTATTTTTGCAGAGATGCGTGGTGTGTCAGATGAAGAGGGGCAATCGCCGTTTTGGAAATGGTTACAAAAACACTTCTTTTCTATTGATTTCACCGAAGCCGATTATTTAACAGGTATTGGTTACAAAGGCTTTATTGCCGATCTTATGCCTAAATTACCGATCTATGTCAGTCTGTTAAGCACTGAGGCACAAGCGGTTATCGGCAAGGTGCATGACAGTACTAAACCGGCTTTAAAACTGTTAGAGAATGAAGGGTTTCGTTGTCGTGGTTATGTGGATATTTTTGACGCGGGCCCAACAGTAGAGTGCGATTTACGCAGCATTGAATCGGTGCGAAATTCATTTAAAGCCAAAGTTATCATTACAGAACATAACAGCTCTCAACAGTATTTAATTTCAAATACATCGTTTGAAAATTTTAGAGCAACGGCAACAACAGCTGCTTATGACAAAGCCACTGATACCGTTCATTTAACTAGAGATGCGGCAGATGCATTACAAGTCGATGTTGATGATTACGTACGTTTACTGGCTCAATAGAGGACAAAGGATATGACACATTGGATTGCAGGGGATTGGGTTTCTGGCCACGGTGAAGCAATACAATCATTAAGCCCATACAACAGCAACGTTGTATGGCAGGGAGAAAGCGCAACCAAAGATCAAGTTGAGTCTGCGGTTAGTGCGGCACGACATGCCTTTATTGAGTGGAAAAAGCAGCCTTTCGAAGCGCGCCAAGTGATTATTGAGCGTTTTGCAGCGTTAGTGAAAGAGAACACGGATAAGATTGCTGAAGTCATTTCTAAAGAGACTGGAAAGCCTTTTTGGGAAACAAAAACAGAAGCGGGCGCGATGGTAGGTAAAATTGCCATCTCTATACGTGCGTATCATGAAAGAACGCCCCATAAAGAGCGTGAAGCGGCGGGAAATAAAATAGTACTCAGACATCGCCCATTAGGTGTAATGGCGGTCTTTGGACCGTATAACTTCCCTGGTCACCTCCCTAATGGCCATATCGTTCCTGCATTGCTTGCGGGTAACACGGTGGTATTAAAACCATCAGAGCAAACGCCGTGGACCAGTGAAGTCATTATGACATTATGGCAACAAGCGGGTTTGCCAAATGGGGTGATTAATTTGGTGCAAGGCGCTCGTGAAACTGGTGAAGCGTTAGCGAGTGCCAAAGGTATTGATGGTTTGCTGTTTACTGGCAGTGCCAATACGGGGCATATCCTGCATCGTCAATTTTCTGGAGATACCGGGAAAATGCTCGCTCTAGAAATGGGTGGCAATAATCCAATGGTTATTTCCAAGTCCTTTGGTGAGCAAGAGGCCGCAATTTATACGATTATTCAATCGGCATTTATTAGTGCAGGCCAGCGTTGTACTTGTGCCCGTCGTTTGTATGTTCCTACAGGTAAGGCGGGAGATGAGTTATTAGTTCGTCTCGTTGAAGTGGCAAAAACCATCGTGGTTGATCAACCTTTTGCCGAGAATACGCCATTTATGGGACCACAAATCTCAGTCGCAGCAGCAGAGTTTATTCTCAACGCTCAGAAGAATTTACAAGATTTAGGTGGGGAGTCTCTACTTGAAGCAAAAAGCCTAGGTCACGCCTTTGTTTCTCCGGGGATTATCGATGCTACTAACGTTGCTGAATTACCCGATGAAGAATACTTTGGACCATTGCTACAAGTCGTGCGTTACGAGACATTAGAAGAAGCGGTAGAGCTTGCTAATGACACTCGCTATGGTTTATCTGCGGGTCTAGTATCGACGGATGACAGTGAGTGGGAATACTTTGTAGAACACATTCGTGCAGGTATCGTTAATCGCAATCGTCAATTGACAGGTGCGAGTGGTGATGCGCCATTTGGTGGCCCAGGTGCATCGGGTAATATGAAGCCGAGTGCGTATTATGCGGCAGATTATTGTGCTTATCCAATGGCATCGATGGAAGGTGACGCGTGTGAAATTCCTGCACAATTATCTCCAGGACTAACTCTTTAAGAGGTAACGAGTATGAATAATGTGAATTCTTTATTTTCGGCACTATGGCAAGATTATGTCGTTCGTCTATCTCCTTCTGCTGGGAAGGTTCGACAATTACTGTCTGGCGGTGACGAGATTATTAATGATCACATCGCACTAAGAACGTTTAATCTATCTAAAGTGGGTTTATCTACGTTAGCGGCGCCATTTTTAGCGATGGGCTATAAAGCGTGTGATGAATATGAGTTTGTTGCTAAAAAATTAAAAGCTCAACATTTCGAACATCCAGATCCAAAAGTGCCTAAAGTGTTTATTAGTGAATTATTAGTTGAGGAACTTTCTGTTCAGGCTCAAGATATTATTCATAAATTAGTTAAACAAGTGCCTACCCACTATTTTGTTAGTAATGACTTTTTGTCTTCTGGCCGACCTTGGTCATTAAGTTATGAAGAGTACGAAACGTTAGCAAAAGAAAGTGAATACGCTTCTTGGTTGGCGGCTCATGGTTATGGGGCAAATCATTTTACTGTGTATGTTAATCAGTTGGATGGTTTTGATAGCGTGGTGGATGTAAATCAACATCTTCGAAAAGCGGGTTTTTCTATTAATGAAGTTGGTGGAGAAGTAAAAGGATCTCCTGAGGTTCATTTAGAGCAGTCCTCAACGATGGCTGATAAAGTAACCGTAAACTTTACTGAGGGTGAATTTGACATTCCGGGTGGTTTTTATGAGTTTGCCAAACGTTATGCCTTACCTACAGGGGAATTATATCAAGGGTTTGTTGAGGCTTCTGCGGATAAGATTTTTGAAAGTACCGATGGGTAATTTACGTTTTTACGTCTTTAGGTCGTAAAGTCTACTCATAAAAAAACGCAGCTTATGGGCTGCGTTTTTATTTGTTTATGGTTATCGTTAAATTAACGAGTGCCGTAAACTACAATTGTTTTACCGTGTGCTGAAATCAAGTTTTGCTCTTCAAGCATCTTCAAGATACGACCAACAGTTTCACGTGAACAACCTACAATTTGACCGATCTCTTGACGAGTGATCTTAATTTGCATGCCGTCTGGGTGAGTCATTGCATCTGGTTGTTTAGCTAGATTCAGTAGAGTCTGAGCGATACGGCCTGTTACGTCTAGGAATGCTAAATCACCCACTTTTTGGCTAGTGATTTGTAGACGAGTTGCCATTTGAGCAGAAAGACGCATCAGAATGTCTGGGTTTACTTGAATAAGTTGACGGAATTTCTTGAATGAAATTTCAGCGACTTCACAAGGACTTTTTGCACGAACCCATGCTGAACGTTCTTGGCCTTCTTCAAACAAACCAAGTTCACCAATGAAGTCACCTTGGTTAAGGTAAGAAAGGATCATTTCCTTTCCTTCTTCATCTTTAATCAGTACAGCAACAGAACCTTTTACGATGTAGTAAAGAGTCTCAGCTTTTTCACCCGCGTGAATCAAAGTACTTTTTGATGGGTACTTATGAATGTGACAATGAGATAAGAACCACTCTAATGTTGGATCTGTCTGAGGTTTACCTAGAACCATACTTTATACTTCCTCTGCGTTTGCCAAGTAGGCGATGTCCATTTTAAAATAACTGAGCCAAATATCAGTTTGGCCTATAGAATATGGTTATCGGAACAAGGCTGCATGTTCGTTGAGATAATTGATAAAATAATACCCTGTTTCGCAATCGATTTCTTGACTTTGATCGTATGAATAGTGCGACCAAGGGCACAATTTCGTGAAATGGATCACGAGTTTTCCTTTTATGTTGTAAAGAGGCTTTTATGAATGCTGAAGTTAAATGGATTGATGGATTTACTTTCTTAGGTCAATCACAATCTGGTCACTCTGTTGTTATGGATGGTAATGGTGGAGAAAAAGCACCAAGCCCGATGGAATTGGTATTAATGGCGGCGGGAGGATGTAGCTCTGTTGATGTGATTGATGGTCTGAAATCAGCCAATCAAGCGGTCACGGGTTGTGTCGCTAAGCTATCAAGTGCTCGTCGAGATGTGGCACCAAAATTATTTACTCACGTAAATATTCATTTTGAGATAACAGGGAATAAGCTTGATCCTACGATCGTGGAAAGAGTGACGGCAGATTCTTTACAGAAATATTGTTCAGTGTGTTTAATGCTTGGCTCGGGTATTGAAATGACTCACAGCTGGGAAATCATTGCGTAATTACATTTGAAAAAATTAATGTAAAAAGGCCCGATTCAGTGTTGAATCGGGCCTTTTTTAAAAGGGGGTATGATTACAAAATGAAGCGACTTAAGTCTTCATTTTCAATTAATTCACCTAAACGAGAGGTTACATAAGCGTCATCTACCGTTAAGCTGTCACCGCCTTTCTCTGAAGCATCATAAGAAATTTCTTCCATTAGACGTTCCATTACGGTGTGCAAACGACGAGCACCGATGTTCTCTGTCGTTTCATTAACTCTAAATGCAGACTCTGCAATACGACTAATACCATCTTCAGTAAATTCGATATTGACATTTTCAGTCGCTAATAGAGCGATGTATTGCTCAGTTAGTGAGGCATTTGGCTCGGTTAAAATACGCTTAAAGTCATTTGCCGTTAGCGCTTCTAGCTCAACACGGATCGGTAAGCGACCTTGTAATTCAGGGATCAAATCGGATGGTTTCGCCATTTGGAATGCACCTGATGTGATGAATAGCATGTGATCAGTTCTAACCATGCCATGTTTCGTGCTTACTGTGCTGCCTTCCACTAATGGAAGAAGGTCACGTTGAACGCCTTCGCGAGATACATCACCAGATTGAGAATTTGATCCTTTGCAGATTTTATCTATCTCATCAATAAAGACGATGCCGTGATTTTCTACGTTAAATATGGCTTGTTCTTTTAGCTCTTCAGGGTTGACTAATTTAGCGCCTTCTTCTTCAGCAAGGGCTTTAAGCGCATCTTTGATTTTCATCTTGCGCTTTTTCGTTGTTTCGCCACCAGATAGGTTCTGAAACATGCCCTGAAGTTGGTTCGTCATTTCTTCCATGCCTGGAGGAGCCATGATTTCGACACCCACTTGAGGTGCAGCAACATCAACGTCAATCTCTTTATCGTCTAATTTTCCTTCACGCAATTTCTTACGGAAAGATTGACGAGTGCCAGAGTCATTATCACCTTCTTCATTCTTACCCCATGCATCGCGAGCGGGTGGTAATAAAATATCAAGGATACGATCTTCAGCTTGCTCTTCAGCGCGGAATTTTACTTTTTCTACCGCCTGTTGATGTGTCATTTTGATCGCGACATCGGTTAAATCACGAATGATGCTGTCGACTTCTTTGCCTACATAACCGACTTCTGTGAATTTAGTCGCTTCTACTTTAATGAACGGTGCATTGGCCAGTTTTGCTAAACGACGAGCAATCTCTGTTTTACCGACACCTGTAGGTCCGATCATTAAAATGTTTTTAGGCGTTACTTCTGCGCGTAATTCTGGTTGAAGTTGCATTCGACGCCAGCGGTTACGTAATGCAATGGCGACTGATCGTTTTGCTTTATCTTGACCAATAATATGGCTATCTAATTCGTGTACAATTTCACGAGGAGTCATTTCAGACATGGGTATTCCTTATTATTTGTTGGTATCAAGAACTTCAACGGTATGGTTATGATTGGTGTATACATCAGTATCACCAGCGATAGTCAGTGCTTTCACTGCAATATCGTATGCATCTAAATCTGTATTTTCTAATAATGCGGTTGCCGCAGAACGAGCAAAATAACCACCAGAACCAATAGTGAGGAGGTCATTATCTGCATTGATTAAGTCACCAGTACCACTGATGATCAGTGAGGTAGTGTCATCGGCAACAATTAGCATGGCTTCAAGACGACGTAAATTACGATCACTACGCCAATCTTTTGCTAGTTCAACGGCGGCTTTCGTTAAATTACCTTGGTGCATTTCTAATTTTCGTTCACATAGGTCGAACAAAATGAAGGCATCTGCGGTGCTGCCTGCGAATCCAACGAGTACAGAATCGTTATATAAACGACGAACTTTTTTTACGTTGCCTTTAGCGATCATATCGCCTTGAGATGCTTGGCCATCACCAGCAATAACGACTTTGCCTTCACGGCGAACAGAAACAATTGTAGTCACGAGTAAAACCTCTTATTCGATGAAGTAGTTACTTTTTAAATAACTGTCTTCTTCATGATTATTACTTATGTAATGGGGGGAGGGATTGCGGTTTTCAAGTTGCTTGAATAGAAAAAGGAGCACCTTAGGTACTCCTTTTTAAATATGTGATGTGTTGTCTACTTTTTTAAATGACGGTTATTGATCTTTCCAAATTGCACAAGGTTCTATTTTTGCACGTTGCAATTTATGACGATCTTTTTCTGCGTCACGCTTGAATTTATAAGGTCCAAGCACAACTTTAAACCAACTGCTTCCTTCTGAGTGTCGAACCGTCGACGTTAACCCTTGGAAAGCAATATTCATTTTTCGCTCTTCTGCTTGAGAACGATTTTTATAAGCACCACATTGCATTATGTATGGAATTTCTGAGACTTTTAGGTCTTTTTGCTCAACGGCGATTTCTTTATTTGGAAGCTCATCCATGTAGCTCCACTGCTCTTTTGGTAGCGGTGGAATATTGCTTGTTGAGTCTTTTGGCTTAGGAGCAACAGCTTCTACTATTTCAGGTTTTGTTTTTGGTTCTGGCGCATCGTTTAGAAAGTACAATGCATAACCAAATACGGCGACAAGTAATCCTGCAACAGCAACAGCTTTCCATGGCGTTGAGCCACTAGATACTGGTTTTTTTGCGCCTTTTTTCTTGGCGGTTTTTTTTGGCGCTTTCTGAGGAGAGCGTCCACGTTTCACATAATCTTTATTAGCCACGGTCTTTACTTAAATGCAGTCACTGATACTTACAATGGTAATCAGTTGTGAGAACTCATACCAGTCTTAGTGTAAAAAAGTACGCAAAAAGTCACTATTTGGACAAAATTATTGTTCTTAATAATGACTTTACTAAAGTGTGCTTAATTAAGTTATGAATAAAAGGCTCAATTAGGTGTTTTTAGGGGGAGCCGTACTTTCTCTTACCACTAAAGATGACTCTAAAAGTCGAGAGCCTGAACGCACATCATGACCTTTTAATAAATCTAAAAGCATTAACATAGATTGGCGCCCTATCTCATATCTAGGCTGAGATATGGTGGTGAGTGGCGGATCGCAGTACTGTGAAAATTCAATGTCATCAAAGCCCATGATTGAAATGTCTTGTGGAACTCGAAATCCCATTTGTTTTGCTTTTTGAATCGCACCAATCGCCATTATATCGTTATGACAAAAAATAGCCGTTGGCGGTGATGATAATGAGAGTAAGCTTGTGATTGCTTTAGCGCCAGCCTGAAAAGAAAAATCAGAATAATGAACATAAGTGGTGTTCATTGTTATTCCTGCGCGGCGTAATGCTTGTTGGTAACCTTGATGCCTAAATTGGCACAATGCTGAATCTTCAGGACCTGAAATTTCAGCGACGCGCTTATGACCCAGTTTTGTTAGGTAATTCACCGCTTCATAAGCCGCGGTTAGGTTATCAATGTGAACGGTAGGTAATTCGAGTTCTGGAGCGTATTCACACGCCATCACTAATGGGGGTAAATTCTTTTGTTCTTGACGACTGACGCTAAATGGAAGATCTGAACCGAGGAGAACCATACCGTCAACTTGCTTGGTATAGACTAAATTGACAAAAGTTTGTTCACGTTTCTTTTGTTGGCTACTGTCGCCAACCAAAATGATGTAGCCATTCTCTACGGCTGCATCTTCAATACCACGTAGGATATCACTGAAATAGGGATCACAGATATCAGGCACAATGGTTACGATGGTTTTTGATTCGTTACGACGCAAGGTTCGCGTCAATGTTGTTGGAGAGTAACCCGTCTCCAAAACGGCGTCCTCCACTCTTTTTCGAGTGCTTAATGATACCTTCTCTGGTGTCATTAATGCCCGTGATACGGTTGCTGTTGATACTCCCGCAGACAAAGCAACATCCTTCATTGTCGCCATAAAGACCTCTCCTAACTATTTATATAAAGTTAAACACCACACGTAAAGTAAACGATTGCTTTGTTTATTGAGAAGATATTTTATGTGTAAAATAAAGATTTAAATACGGCGCATTTAACAAAAGTTACATCTATATTGTGATGTCCCTCACATGAGAGGGTATTTCCTGAGTAAGTCTTAATTTTGAAATTAAAAAAAGCGTGATTAACTAAGGTCTTGTGGCTCAATATCTAAAGTCCAGCGTACTTTTTTAGCTAATGGTAATAGCTCAATCGCGGTTTTTGCACCACGCAACATTGATTGCATTACGGTACGATTTGGCGCTTGAAAGAGCAGTTGCCAACGGTATTTTCCGGCTCGACGTGCTAAAGGTGCCGGAATAGGCCCTAGCACTGGTGTGGCGTCATGATATTGAGGGTGACTTTCTAAAATATCACGGACTTGTCGTAAGAATTGCTCGACATTGTCATTGTTATTGGACTCTGCTCTAAAGAGAGATAAATGCGTATAAGGAGGAAGCTGAGCGAATTTGCGCTCATTTAACGCATGTTCTGCAAAGTGACCATAACCATGATGTAGAAGGCTTTGTAAAAGAGAGTGTTCAGGGTGGTGAGTTTGTAAGATCACTTCCCCTGGTTTACTTGCTCGCCCTGCGCGTCCAGCGACTTGGATAAACAACTGAGCTAAACGTTCAGGAGCTCGAAAATCACTACTAAATAATGAACTATCTACATCAATTAAACCGACAAGGGTTACGTTAGGGAAATGGTGCCCTTTTGCTAGCATTTGAGTGCCAATAAGGATTTGGTATTCGTTGTTTTTAATTGCGTCTAGATAGTTTTCTAAGCTGCCTTTTCTGCGAGTACTGTCTCGATCGATACGAACGGTTTTGTATTCAGGAAAGAGGGTCATAAGTTGAGTTTCGAGCTGTTCGGTACCAACCCCTACAGAAATAAGCTGAGTGGATCCACAGCCTTGGCATTGATGCATTATTGGCTGCTGTGAACCACAGTGGTGGCAGCGAATTTCATTACTGTATTGGTGGAATGTATAATAAGCATCACAGCGCTTACATTCGGCCATCCAGCCACATTCGTGACACATTAAGGCTGGGGAGAATCCTCGGCGATTCAAAAATAACATCACCTGATTGCCTTCAGATAAATGTTTTCTCATTTGAGCAATTAAAGGTGCAGATAACCCACTGTTTAGATACAAGCCTTTGACATCTAACACACCATGTCGAGCTGGGATTGCAGTACCCGCGCGTTTGGTTAATGTGAGATGGTGGTATTTACCGACCTTAGCATTATGTAACGTCTCTAGAGCTGGCGTTGCTGAGCCTAACACAATCGGAATATTGTCTAAGTTTGCTCGCATTACTGCCAGATCTCGGGCGTGATATCTCATGCTGTCTTGCTGTTTATAAGAGGCATCGTGTTCTTCATCGACAATGATGATACCGAGATCATTAAATGGGGTAAAAAGTGCTGAGCGAGTACCTATAATGATGCCAGCATGGTTGTCTCGTGCCGCTAACCATGCATTCAAACGTTCGGTATCATTAAGTGCAGAATGGATCATATCGACAGGCACATTAAAACGACGCTTAAAGCGATTAATGGTTTGTGGGGTCAATCCTATTTCAGGAACAAGAATCAGTGCTTGTCGGCCTGCTTGTAAAATAGGCTCTAATAACTGGAGATAGACTTCCGTTTTACCCGATCCCGTAACGCCATCTAATAAGTAACAACCAAATTCAGGGTTTGCATTAACCGTAGCAATAGCAATGGCTTGCTCTTCATTTAACTGTGGCTTTTCTTGTGTTATTTCGACATTACGTTGCCAATAAGTTGGTTTTGGAGCGAGAGAGATTTCTTCTATCCATCCTTTATCCACGACGGCTTTTAAGGTTGCAGCAGTAATGTCTTCTTCAAGCATTTGTTCGTGACTGCATTGTTGGTGACGAACAAGGTTTAGGGCCTTGGCTTGTTTCGGTGCTCGAGTCAGTTTGTTGAGATCTTGATTTTTTCCTAGCTCAGTAATTTGCCACGCTTTTAGTGCCGCAAAACTGGCTTCTCTGCCTTTACGTAGCCACGCTGGCATCGCATTCGCTAAGGTTTCCCCTAATGGGTATTGATAATAAGTGCTGCTCCAATTAAGAAGCTTATAAAGGTGAGGAGTCCAGAGAGAAGTGCTATCGAGTACGGAGTCTAATCCTTTTAATTTCTCACGAGCAAATTCAGAGTCATTGCTTAATTTTGTGACTATACCGATAAGGCGTTGACGACCAAAAGGCACTTTTACACGGCCCCCAATGACAGGGTGTTGTCCGGCTTTAATTAAGTAATCAAAGGTGCGGTCAAGAGGAACGGGCAGTGAAACGTGTGCAATTGAATAGGACATAGCCAACATTAATCAGGAATAATAGGATGAATAGTCTACTCTTAGATAAAAATATCGCAAAGGAGTAAAATAATCGGTGGAAAAAGTAACAGATTAGTTGATTGATTGGCCGCGATTCATTATTATACGCGACCTTAAGTAGGTGTAATTTATTTATGCTTATTATTTTTGTTACACGACGTGTGGTGTCCGGCTTAGATTCGGATGGCGACACGGCCTAAATTATAAGGTTTTCCCATGAAAGTAGGTATCCACCCAGAATACAAAGCTGTTAAAGCTACTTGTTCTTGCGGCAACGAATTTGAATTCAAATCAGCGCTAGGCAAAGACACAATCCACCTAGACGTATGTGGCGAATGTCACCCGTTCTACACTGGTAAGCAACGTATCGTAGATACTGGCGGCCGTGTTGATCGCTTCAACAAACGTTTCGGTGCAATTGGTTCTAAAAAATAATTACCAATTTCCGATAAGAAAGGAGTCCATTAGGACTCCTTTTTTTATGTCTAAAATTCAGAGTAAGGTCACTTTCTTATTTGAAATTAAGTCATAAAATCATTAATTAACCCGACATTTTTGTTGGTACGATCTGTAAGCGAAGACTATGAAGTTTGAGCTAGATCAACTATTATATAGTTTACTATTTTGAAACAATTCTCTTATATTTATTAGCATTCAGGAAAACCCCATGTCTGAAGATTTTCGCGAACAAGCTCTCCATTATCACGCTTACCCAACGCCGGGTAAAATTGAAATAGCACTGACTAAACCCGCCGATACGGTAGAAGACCTTGCTTTGGCTTATAGCCCAGGAGTAGCTGAACCAGTACGTGAAATCGCGAAAAACCCAGACGATGTTTATAAATACACATCTAAAGGCAATATGGTTGCGGTTATTTCAAATGGTACGGCTATTTTAGGCTTAGGTAATTTAGGTCCTCTGGCTTCAAAACCTGTAATGGAAGGCAAATCATTACTTTTCAAACGATTTGCCGGTCTAGATTCGATTGATATCGAAGTGAAACATCGCACTATTGATGAATTTGTAGATACAGTAGCGAACATTGCAGATACTTTTGGTGGTATTAACTTAGAAGACATCAAAGCCCCTGATTGTTTTGAAATTGAACGTCGTTTAATTGAACGTTGTGATATTCCTGTATTCCACGATGATCAGCACGGTACTGCAATTGTAACGGCAGCTGGCATGTTGAATGCTATCGAGCTTCAAGGTAAGAAGTTAGAAGATGCGATCATTGTTTGTTTAGGTGCGGGTGCCGCGGCGGTTGCCTGCATGGAAATGCTGATTAAATGTGGCGCGATGCGCGAGAAGATCTACATGCTTGATCGTAAAGGCGTAATTCACACTCGTCGTGATGACATTAATGAATATAAACAACGTTTTGCGAACAACACAGATAAACGTACGCTTGAAGATGTTATTGAAGGCGCTGATTTATTCTTAGGGGTATCGGGTCCTAACCTATTGCCACCTGAAGCGCTTAAATTAATGGCTGATAAGCCCGTTGTATTTGCTTGTTCAAATCCAGATCCTGAGATCAAACCAGAATTGGCTCATGAAGTTCGTAATGATTTAATTATGGGTACTGGTCGTTCTGATTATCCTAACCAAGTAAATAACGTACTTTGTTTCCCATTTATCTTCCGTGGTGCACTCGATGTTCGTGCAAGCGTGATTAATGATGAAATGAAATTGGCTGCGGTTGAAGCAATTCGTCAATTAACGAAAGAACCTGTGCCTGTCGAAGTATTAAAAGCGGCGGGTGTTGATTCTTTAGAGTTTGGCAAAGGTTACATCATTCCTAAACCGATGGATCCTCGTTTACTTCCTCGAGTTGCAAAAGCGGTAGCACAAGCAGCGGTTGATTCAGGCGTCGCTCGTATTGAAATGCCAGAAGGATACATGGAAGCGTAAACTGCTTTTATATATTAATTAAAGTAAAAAGGCTTCCTACGTCATTGATGAGGAAGTCTTTTTATTAGGGGGAATTAAATTATGGGTTTACCACCAAGCGTTAACTTGAATACCACTAATGTATTCGTTGTTGTTTAGCACTATTGTAATACAGCCGATAGAGTAAATTATCATTCGCTTTTAGAACTTGAACATGGCCAATTGGATAGGGTAAGTATGAGACAGAGAGGTAATGTAAAATTGAAATGAGCAGAAAAACAGAGGGGATAAAGAAAGTAGGAAATAATCGAAAATGTGATCTAGCTAATGATTGTTATCATTAGCTAGGAGTTAATCACTTTTATTCTTCGTCGAATGCTTCGAATTCAATGCCCATTGCGGTCATTAACGCTTTTGCTTCTGTTGGAATATCATCAGGACGATCTTTACGTAAATCTTCATCTGTTGGCAATGGTTGGCCAGTATAAGCATGAAGAAACGCTTCACATAACAATTCGCTGTTTGTGGCGTGGCGAAGATTACTTACTTGACGACGAGTACGTTCATCCGTAAGGATTTGTAGTACCTTCGTTGGAATTGACACGGTAATTTTTTTTACCTGTTCACTTTTTTTACCATGCTCGGCATAAGGACTTAAATAGTCACCATTCCAATCAGCCATTGCTCACCTTCGTTCTAATATTATTGTTGTTTAAAATGCGATGAGCTAATTCTAGCGATATTTACGTCTATAAGCAAAGATATATAGACGTCTAGAAGTATTGACGTCTCATTTTGTGATGGTAAAGTAGAAGAATATAACTTATGGATTAGATTATACCACTGCATAGCAGTTTGGAAGGGAAATAATGAGCGAGAGAAAACCTGCAACTATTGCTGTTCGTACTGGCATTGAAACCGATTCACAACACAATGCGGTTGTGCCTCCTATCTATTTATCGACTAATTATAGCTTTCCAGAATTTGGAGATGTTCCAACGTACGATTACGCTCGCTCAGGGAATCCAACCCGAACTCAATTAGAAACAACATTGTCTGATTTAGAGTGTGGTGCGGGTGCGGTGGTGACGAACTGTGGCACTGCGGCTCTTAATTTAATGGTATCAGCCTTGCTTGGTCCTGATGATTTAATTATTGCCCCTCATGACTGCTATGGCGGCACTTATCGACTCTTTAACACCAGAGCAAATAAAGGTGATTTTCAAACGTTGTTTGTGGATCAGTCTAATGCCGCCGCTTTAGATGAAGCGCTTGCTAAAAAGCCAAAACTGATCTTATTAGAAACGCCTTCCAATCCATTAGTTCGCGTAGTCGATATTGCCGAAATTTGTAAAAAAGCGGCAGAAGTCGGTGCATTAGTTGCGGTTGATAACACGTTCCTTTCTCCTGTATTACAGCAGCCACTGACTCTTGGGGCTGATTTCGTTCTTCATTCCACAACAAAATACATTAATGGGCATTCAGACGTTGTTGGTGGTGTGATCATATCTAAAACGAAAGAACATGCCGATGAATTGGCATGGTGGGGGAACTGCATTGGTGCAACAGGTACTGCATTTGATAGCTATTTAACCCTGAGAGGAATTCGTACTCTTAGTGCTCGTATGCGAGTGCATGAAGAAAATGCGATGGAAGTATTAAAATGCTTACAACAGCAAGAGTTAGTGGGAACGATCTATCACCCTAGTCTACCTGAGCACCCAGGGCATGAAATAGCAAAGCGTCAGCAAGCGGGTTTTGGTGCAATGCTGAGTTTTGAATTAAACGGTTCGTTAGACCAACTTAAAGTTTTTGTGAAAGCGTTAAAATATTTCTCTTTAGCTGAATCGTTAGGGGGAGTAGAAAGTCTGATTGCTCATCCGGGAACGATGACACATAGAGCGATGTCAGATGAAGCTCAGGCTGCTGCCGGTTTGGTGCCGACGTTATTACGTATTTCTGTTGGCCTAGAAGACAGTAGAGATTTAATCGCAGATCTTACACAAGCGTTTGCTGTGGCTGCAGAGGTGAAATAATGACAACGTCTTTGGTGCAACGTCAGTTACATAAATTTGGTGGCAGCAGTCTTTCTGATCCTGAGTGTTATCGCCGTGTGGCAACCATCTTAAAAGAATATTCAAACGAGCATGATCTTGTTGTTGTTTCTGCCGCGGGTAATACAACAAACCGTATTCTTGAATGGATTGATAACTTATCTAAAGATGGTCGTTTGGCTCACGATACATTGGAGTCTTTGCGTCATTATCAGCAACAGTTAATTTCTGAATTGTTAGAGCCAGATCAGGCGGAAGTATTGCAGGCATTGTTGCATAAAGAGTTGATTGCAATCGGTCAATTACATGCTCCGCTAAATGAAGTTCAACAAGCCGATGTGCTTGGTCATGGTGAAATATGGTCGTCTCGTTTGTTGTCGGCTTATTTAAACCAGATTGAATTAAAATCGGCACCGTTGGATTCTCGCCATTTTTTAAGAGCAGAAAGAGGGGCTCAGCCTGAGGTTGATCGTGTTCTTTCATGGCCTTTATTTAAAGAACAAATAGCACAACACCCTCATGGTCGTCTTGTTATTACTGGATTTATGGCCCGTGACCAAAAGGGTGAAACCGTATTATTAGGGCGTAATGGATCGGATTACTCAGCAACTATGATTGGTGCATTAGCTGAAGTTTCTCGTGTTACTATTTGGAGTGATGTTGCTGGGGTATTTAGTGCGGATCCTAGAAAAGTGGAAGACGCTTGTTTATTGCCGCTACTTCGTTTGGATGAAGCCAGTGAATTGGCCCGTTTAGCTGCCCCTGTTTTACATAGCAGAACATTACAGCCAGTAGCGCAAAGTGCGTTAGATTTGAGTCTACGTTGCAGTTATCAACCAGAATCGGGTTCAACACGCATTGAACGTGTCTTGGCCTCTGGTCGTGGCGCTAAAATTGTTACTTCGTTGGATGATGTGTACTTAATCCAACTTGGCTTTGGCCGTGGGCAAGATTTTGAACGAGCTCAAACCGAGGTGCTTTCTCTTTTAACTCGTGCTCAACTTCAACCTCTTGCGTTAGAAGCACAAGCCGATAAATTTACTTTATTACTTGCCTACACTTCAGAGATCGTCAGTGATGCTTTAGATATGCTGCAAAATACAGCGGTGCATGCTGAAATTAAATTAAAAGAAGGGTACTCAATGGTTGCAGCAGTAGGTGCTGGTGTAACGGCTAATGCCATTCATAGCCATGGTTTTTACCATCAATTAAAAAATAGACCTTTAGAGTTTGTGTGTGAATCGGAATCAGGGTTAAGTCTTGTTGCTATTCTTCGTAAATTAGACACCGATGAATTGATCAATGAGATTCATACCAGTTTATTTCAAGCTCAGAAACGAGTTGGCCTTGTTTTGTGTGGTCACGGTAATATTGGTGCGCAGTGGCTTACATTGTTTACTCAGCAAAAACGAATTTTAGAAAAACGTCGAGGCATGATTTTTTCATTAGTCGGAGTCGTTGACCGTCATCGATACTGGTTCGATTTTGACGGTATCGATAGTGCATCAGTAGTCAGCCATTTTGATGATGAAGCGGTGAGCTACGAAGAATTTGAATGGATTGAAAAAATCGGTTCAGTCCAAGGATACGATGACGTTGTTATTTTAGATGTAACGGCAAGCCCTGAGCTTGCAAGTCAATACACTAAAATTGCAGAACAAGGCATGCACTTGATCTCTGCAAATAAGGTCGCGGGTTCAGCACCAAGTCATGAATATCAAGCGGTTGTTGATGCGTTTGCAAAAACTGGTCGACATTGGTTATACAATGCAACGGTTGGCGCGGGATTACCAATTAATCATACTGTGCAAGATTTGCGTGAAAGCGGAGACAGCATTGTTGCACTCTCTGGGATCTTTTCTGGCACTCTTTCTTGGTTATTCCAACAATATACTGGAGAGACTCCCTTTACTGAGTTAGTCGATTTAGCATGGCAACAAGGATTGACAGAGCCAGATCCTAGGCATGATTTAGATGGTTCCGATGTAATGAGAAAGCTTGTTATTTTGGCAAGAGAGTCAGGGTTACAAATCGAACCGAATCAAATCGAAGTCGAATCGTTGGTTCCCGCCGAATTACAGCAAGTGAGTCTTGATGACTTCTTGGCAAAAGGTGATGCCTTAAATGAAGCATTATCGGAACGTTTGGAACAAGCGCAGCGAGAACAAAAAGTACTTCGTTATGTTGCCCGTTTGAATAAAAATGGCAGTGCAACGGTTGGGATTGAAGCGCTGTCTGAACATCATGCATTGGCTAATTTATTACCGTGCGATAATATTTTTGCGATTGAAAGTCAGTGGTATAAAGATAACCCTTTAGTGATAAGAGGGCCAGGCGCCGGAAGAGAGGTTACCGCCGGAGCAATCCAGTCTGATTTGAATAAAATTTCAGCGTTATTTTAACCAAATGTAATACTTATTAACGTTTCGTTATATTTTAAACCATGCCATGTTGCATGGTTTTTTTCGTTTAACGTAGGAAAAATCGGAAACTATTGATATTTAGGTTATTTTATGTTTTTGCCTAATTGGTTGATTTGTAAATAAAATTAATCGGTTAACTTTGATTAAGCATAAATTAAAATTAAAATCTGTTACGTGCTATGGATTTTGTAAATCTATTCAGTGATTATGTTGAACAGTTGGCTAGCATACGTTCTGTCAATAACGTGTATAACTATAATAATATGCAGCTTACTTTTTCTTATTTTAATAATTTGCTGAAAAATAGAGAGAGCCTTTAAATGAGTATGTCTGAATTTTCCTCTGCATCTAATAGCGTTAGAGCAGAACAAGTATTACGTGGAGTAGATTTAAATCTACTGACTGTTTTTGATGCAGTAATGCAAGAGCAAAATATTACTCGAGCAGCTCAAAACCTAGGTATGTCACAACCGGCAGTGAGTAATGCGGTATCACGACTAAAAGTGATGTTTAATGATGAACTCTTTATTCGCCATGGTCGTGGTATTCAACCAACGCAACGTGCTCGTCAATTATTCGCACCAATGCGTCAAGCACTGCAATTGGTAAAAAATGAATTACCAAGTTCGACGTTTATTCCTGAAACATCAATGAGACAATTTAAGCTCTCAATTTGTAGCCCTTCGGATATTCGTTTTGCTCCACGAATCATGAGAGATATTCAGCAAAAATCGCCTCATATTAGTTTAAAGTTGTCTGGTGAACATGAAGCGGATATTGCTCAAAAGCTTCGTTATCAAGAAATTGACTTTGTGATTGATTATGTTCGTTTTGACGAACCTGGTTTTATGAGCACTGAGTTATTTACTGATGAATTAGTGGTTGTTGCTGCCGTTAATCACCCTCGAATTCAGGGTATGATTACTAAAGAGCAATTGGCAAATGAGAAACATGCTGTTCCTGCTCGTATTGAAAATACAAAAGGGTTTGCAGACCATTTATATCAAGATGCTATTTATGAGCAAGCTTACAAAGGGGCTAGCATCAGCAACATTCTTTATGTTGTTTCTCAATCAGAGTTGATTACGGTTGCTCCTAAGTGGTTGGTCAGTTCAATGCCAAACCGCGATCAACTGGCTATTCTTCCATTGCCAATTGAATCAAAAGGGATCAGTGGCTATTTAAGCTGGCATGACTCGTACCAAAAAGACAAAGGTCATATTTGGATGCGTGATCAATTGATGCTTATTTGTGGCGAAGAAGTCGTTGCTTCAAGTAAAGGTATGATGTTTTAGCGTTGAAATACTCTAAAATTAGAAGAATAAAAGGCAGCATCATTGATGTTGCCTTTTTTGTAGGATCTCATTCGATATAAATGAAATGTATATTATTAATAATGAACTTGTTAATACGGCTCATCAGAAATGAGTTTCGTACAACATTCCTTACATTTTATACAGAGAAAGTATTGCCTTTTTTAGCACCACTTGTACACTTTGTTTAGATTATAGCTTACAAGTGTAAGCCTAAAGGTGATACGAGATGACTATTCAAAATCCACATATTGTAAAAGAGATCCGCCAGCACATTGCAACTCGTGCAAATGACACTGCATTACGTGAACGTAAATGTGGCGCTTGGAGTGACACTCAGTGCTCAGCATGGAGTGACATCACTTGGGGTGAATTTGGTCAGCAAATGGATACTCTGTCTTTAGCACTATTAGCTCATGGATTGAAAATACAAGAGAAAGTAGGGATTTTCGCCAATAATATGCCTCGCTGGACTGTTGCTGATTTTGCAACAATGCAATTGCGTTCAGTGCCTGTGCCTATTTATCCAACGAACACACCAACACAAGCGGCTTATGTTATTAATGACGCAAATATCCGCATATTATTTGTGGGTGAACAAGCGCAGTATAATTCGGCGGTTGTGATTTTTGAACAATGCCCACAATTAACTCATATTGTCGCGTTAAGTGATGACATTGATTTAAATGATCACGAAGCTGGTGTTTCGTGGAATGACTTCATTTCTGCAGCAAATGAATCTCATCAAGAAGAGTTAACTCATCGTCTTGATACGGCTGAAATGGATGATTTACTGACATTGATCTACACCTCTGGTACGACGGGAGAACCAAAAGGGGTAATGCTAGATTACACCAATATTGGTTCTCAATTAGAGGGGCATAACACGAATTTAGCGCTAACGGAAAAAGACGTATCATTGTGTTTCTTACCGTTATCGCATGTTTTTGAACGTGCTTGGACGTTTTACGTTCTTTATAAAGGTGCGATTAACTGCTATTTACCAAACACAAACTTAATTAAAGACGCACTCACTGAAGTTAAGCCAACGGTTATGTGCGCGGTTCCTCGTTTTTACGAGAAGATTTTCTCAACGGTTCATGAAAAAGTATCCCGTGCTCCTGCTCATCGTAAAGTGATGTTTACTTGGGCTGTAAATATGGGGGCGAAGATGTCTGCTTGCAAACAAGAGGCACGTGAACCTTCATGGATACTGAAACAGTCTCATAAAATTGCAGATAAGTTAGTGTTGTCTAAGTTACGAATGATTTTGGGTGGTAACATCAATTTCATGCCGTGTGGTGGCGCTAAATTGGATGCAACCATTGGCCGATTTTTTCATGCGCTTGGCGTCAATGTTAAATTAGGTTATGGCATGACAGAAACCACAGCAACGATTTCATGCTGGGAAGACGGTAAATTTCATCCTGATTCTATAGGCACATTAATGCCTGGCGCTGAAGTTAAGATTGGCAAAAAGAATGAAATTCTAGTTCGTGGTCCGATGGTCATGAAAGGATATTATAATAAGCCAGAAGAAACCGCATTGACCTTTACTGAAGATGGTTTCCTAAAAACAGGTGATGCTGGTGAGTTTGATGCCGACGGTAATTTATACATTACTGATCGTATTAAAGAGCTTATGAAGACCTCTGGTGGTAAATATATTGCACCACAAGTGATTGAAGGCGCGATTGGTAAAGATCATTTTATTGAGCAAATTGCCGTTATTGCTGACACGCGTAAGTTTGTTTCTGCATTGATTGTTCCTTGTTATGATGCTCTTGAAGAATACGCAAAAGAGTTGAATATTGCTTATCATGACCGTATGGAATTAGTTAAGCACAGTGAAATTGTCGAAATGCTTGAAAAGCGTGTCGCTAATTTACAAAAAGAATTGGCTCGTTTTGAACAAGTGAAAAAATTCACATTATTATCGAAAGCATTTTCGATGGATAAAGGTGAATTAACCCCAACACAAAAGTTACGTCGTAAAGTTATCAGTGAGCGTTATCAAGACGAAATTGAAGAAATGTACGATGAGAAGAAAGAGAAAAAAGATAAAAAAGATAAAGCAGAATAGTATATCTCTGTAGATTCATAGATAAAAAAACCAGTCACTTTTAGACTGGTTTTTTTTCGCCTAAAAAATGAGATCTTACTCAATGTAGAAAGCGTGATGCCTTCGTTTTTTAGTGAAACGTAACTATTTTAATCTCTCTTTATTGCCTATAGCTTGGTTTTTACTTCTAATTCACCTTGGTTAGGTTGCTCTTAAATATTGATAATTAGTCAAAGCCTGAATTTATATTCTGTAGAGTTAAAATGACGCTAGACCAAGGTGCTATGAAAAGGTTAAAGTTGTTTCGTAATGTTGGCTTTTGTTATCACATATAGCCATATGCATAGGGATTTAATTTAATTAATTCGGTTTAGGCTAAAAATAAGCCCTAACTATGTAAAACCAATAATTTGTAGATAATTCAAATCTTCTATTTGAGGTTTTCAGCGTCTGGAGATAAATATGGAAATGTTATCTGGCTCAGAGATGATCGTACAGTCTTTGATTGATGAAGGTGTAGAGCACATATTCGGATACCCTGGCGGTTCTGTTCTTGATATTTATGATGCGTTGCATATGAAAAGCGACGATATTCAACATGTATTAGTGAGACATGAGCAAGCAGCAACACACATGGCTGATGGTTATGCACGTGCAACAGGTAAACCTGGCGTGGTTCTTGTGTGCTCAGGCCCGGGAGCAACGAACACGATTACAGGAATAGCAACGGCCTATATGGATTCTATTCCAATGATTGTGCTATCTGGCAATGTACCAAACAACATGATTGGCACTGATGCCTTTCAAGAGTGTGACATGGTAGGCGTCTCTCGCCCGATAGTTAAGCATAGTTTTTTAGTTAAAAAAGCCGAAGACATTCCTGAAATTATAAAAAAAGCATTTTATATTGCATCGACAGGCCGACCTGGCCCTGTTGTTATTGATATTCCTAAAGATGTCATGAGCCCTGCATTTACATTCCCTTATCAGTATCCTGAAGCGGTTTCGTTACGTTCTTATAATCCCACAATGAATGGCCATAAAGGGCAAATTAAAAAAGGGCTAAAAGCATTACTTTCTGCTAAGAAGCCTGTCCTTTATATTGGTGGTGGTGCCATTATTTCTTCCGCAGATGCTCAAATATTAACGTTAGCTGAAGCGTTAAACTTACCTGTTATAAGCACCTTAATGGGGCTAGGAGCATTCCCAGGTACGCATAAGAATGCATTAGGTATGCTGGGTATGCACGGTACGTATGAAGCAAATATGACAATGCATAATGCGGATCTTATTTTTGGTATTGGCGTTAGATTCGATGATCGGACGACGAATAACTTAGAAAAATATTGTCCAGATGCAACCATTATGCATATTGATATCGACCCATCTTCTATTTCTAAAAATGTTCGAGTGGATTTACCTATTGTTGGCTCTGCTGATATTGTCCTCGACTCAATGCTGTCATTAATGAATGAACAAGATGGACATAATGATGCCGAAGCGATGGAAGCATGGTGGAAAGATATCGCAGGGTGGCGTGCTCGTAATTGTTTAGCGTATAAAAAATTACCGGATAAAATTAAACCGCAACAAGTGATAGAAACACTCTATAAATTAACCAATGGTGATGCTTATGTTGCTTCTGATGTCGGTCAGCATCAAATGTTCGCCGCATTATATTATCCATTTGATAAACCTCGTCGTTGGATAAATTCGGGTGGTTTGGGAACAATGGGCTTTGGTTTACCTGCGGCTTTAGGGGTTAAATTTACGCATCCTGATGACGTTGTTGTGTGTGTTACTGGAGATGGCAGTATTCAGATGAATATCCAAGAGCTATCAACGGCGCTTCAATACGATATCCCGGTAAAGATTATTAATCTTAATAACCGATTCTTAGGCATGGTTAAACAATGGCAGGACATCATTTATCAAGGCAGACACTCAAATTCTTACATGACTTCTGTTCCTGATTTTGCAGCGATTGCAGAAGCTTATGGTCACGTTGGAATCCGAATTAATCATCCTGATGAATTGGAATCTGGTCTAGAAAAAGCATTAGCAATGACAGATCGATTGGTCTTTGTTGATATTAATGTTGACGAAACGGAACATGTTTACCCAATGCAAATTAAAGGGGAAGCAATGGACAAGATGTGGCTAAGTAAGACGGAGAGAACGTAATGAGACATATAATATCACTGCTATTAGAAAATGAATCAGGGGCGTTATCTCGTGTTGTAGGTCTCTTCTCTCAACGAGGTTATAACATTGAGTCACTAACGGTTTCTCCAACTGAAGATAGAACCTTATCGCGCTTAAATATCACGACGGCAAGTGATGCTATGGAGCTTGAACAGATTCAGAAGCAATTACATAAATTAATAGATGTCATTAAAGTACAAGAAGTCACAGACGCTGACCATGTAGAGCGAGAACTTTTACTTATTAAGGTTAAAGCCAGCGGTTTTGCACGCGAAGAAGTCAAGCGTACTGCTGATATTTTCCGTGGACAAATCGTTGATGTAACTAGTTCTTTATATACCATTCAGTTAACAGGGACATCAGAGAAACTCGATGCGTTTATTACCGCGGTTTCTGAAGTGACGGATGTTATTGAAGTGGCAAGAAGTGGTGTTGTTGGTATTGCTCGAGGAGAAAAATCTCTTAGAGTGTAATATTCATTTACAATTCACTTAGATAGATTTATAAATCAAGCCTTCTTTTTGAGAAGGCTTGATTGTTTATATAATGATAAAAATATAGAATGGCGCTCTGTATATTTGAGTTCAACTGAAATGAATAAGAAAAGTTTTAAAATAGTAGCTTATTCTAGCTGTGTTTATCTTGTGTTATCAATGATAACGCTTATGTATTTTTATAGTGAATATCAGAAAGAAAAACTGGTTATTATTGAGCAAGTTCAAAATGAGTCAACTCGACAGTTAGCTTATACGCATCATGAATTTGATGAGTTATTAACTCGTATCCAAAATACATTAGGCTTACTCTCTGATAGCCGACCTGTTTATGATTATTTTTTATACCCTTCCAATCGTGTTAAAGCAGCCGTAGAAAGCTCATGGGTTAATTTGGTTAAAGCTGAAAAGTTCTTCTCTCAATTAGAACTTATCGATAACCAAGGGATTGCTTTATTTAGCTTATCTTATAACGCCATCAATAATGAGACATCTAAACATAATTTGCCCTTAACTGTCGTGAATCACTCTTTATTAACAACGTTATCCCAATTACCAGCCGGACAAGTATTTTCGGAAGGGGTGGTATTAAATGAAAAGTTAGCGACGTCGGGTGTTTATAAGCCAGTCATGCAAATTATTATTCCAATTGAAGTGTTGGGATCTCGTAAAGGGTATGTTGTTGCTGAACTGAGTGAGACGAGAATTGAAAATGTGATTAAGTTTTCTCCTACACTTAATATTTCGCCCTCTATTGTTAACCAAGATGGTTATTATTTGTTAACGAATCAGAGAAATAAAGTGTTTGGCCATCTGGTCAATGGACGGGAGGACCAAACATTAAAGGCTGAAAATGCGGAATTATGGCGCTTAATGAGTACTCAGAAAATAGGCAGCGCTTACATTGATAAAAATATTTTTTCGTTTTATAAGTTCGCTCTTAATCAAAAAGTACCAAATAAAGAAGTGTACTTTTTATTGGATTACTCTGAAGAAAGCTTGAATGTTTTATTTCAAGAAGCGAAGTCTGAATTAATCGAAGAAACAACGATTGTATTATTGTTATTAAGCTTAATCGTACTTCCTTGTGGGGTCGCTTTAACATTATGGGATAAATCAAATATTGAAAGCCAACTTGCAAAGTCAGCTCTTGAGGGGATGACTGCTGTTGTGATAACTGATAAACATCAACGGATCATAAAAGTAAATTCAGCGTTTTCTTTAATTAGCGGATATTGTGCATCAGAGACGATAGGAAAAACTACATTTGATGTATTGAAGTCAGATGTTGAGCGTTCAGAAAAGCGAGTTCAGAACTGGAAACAAGTCGAAGAATTGGGTGTTTGGCAAGGTGAAATCGAAGCATTGAATAAGTACGAAAAAAAATTGAGTTTGCTAGTAAGAATTCAAGTCGTTAAGAATAAGCGTAAAGACATTCAATATTATATTTTGTCTTATATTGATATTACTCAACGAAAATTATTAGAAAAAGAATTGCGTTATTTAAGTGAAAAAGACAGTTTGTCGGATTGTTGGAATCGCAGAAAATTCGAGTTTGAATTAGAGAATCAGACATTATTAACGAATCGTTATTACCCAGTACATCAATGTTGCTTAGCTATTCTTGATATTGATTGGTTTAAGAGAATTAATGATACTAAAGGCCATGATGTCGGTGATAAGGTCATTTGTCTTGTCGCTGATATACTACAACAAGGCTCTAGAGACACGGATTTTGTTGCTCGTATTGGCGGCGAAGAGTTTGCGATAATTATGCCTCATACCGAGTTGAAAGATGCTGAGAGGGTCGTCAATCGTTTGCGTGTCGCGGTTTCTCAATTGGAAGAATATCAATTAACGATTAGTGGTGGTTTGGCTGATATAGGTATTGCGGGTCATGATGCTTATAAGTGTGCTGATTTGGCATTATATGAATCAAAAACCAATGGACGTAATCTTATTTCTATTTGTAGTGATTTAGGTGATTTGGCTTAGATACATGAGCGTTTATTAGACTAAAGTCGTAAGGTAGCTATACTTATTAGTATTGTTTAATTTGTCTACAGCAGGAAGCTGATATTGCAAAGTGATACGCAGGGCTAAAGAGGCTGAGGTATTTATGCTTACAGATTTTTTAGTGAGGTTAACAATCGGCAGTTTGGCTATTCTAGGGTTTAAGTTAAGTGCAATATACTTTTTACTTATGGTGTTATTGATTGGTACGCATAATAAAGAGTTTTTTGGATGGTAAGCTCAACACGAATACAAAAAAACCAGGTGATTTACCTGGTTTTTTTGTAGGTAAATTAAGCTTCAAAATAGGCAGAGAGTAGATCCATGGTCTTAATATAATGACTTTCTAATAATACAACAGCTTGGTCTGTATTTCGAGAAAGCGCTAATTTCATGATTGTTTCATGTTCTTCCAAATAATCAGTATGTTCTTTATTAAACATTTTATGTGTATTTTGAAGGTGGCGATAACGCCTAATTTGGTTTGTTAATTCTTGATAAAACTGGAACATAATAGGAGCGTCTGCGCCAGAAAGAAGTGAATTATGAAAGTCAGAGTGGCGCTGTGTCCATTCTTGGATTGCTTCTGGTGTATTCTCTAAGTTGACTTTACTTAATCTGTGGTAGCTTGTTAATACACTAAGTTCCCACGCTTCATCACCTTTAGAAATGGCTTTTTCTAACAGCATTTTTGCTACAACTCGTAAACCTTCGAATAGCTCTTCAAGTTCAACAATTGAGATTGTTGCAACCCAGCATCCCTTTTGAGGTTCTAGCTTAACGTATTTGTTCCATGATAATTGAACAAGAGCTTCACGAATTGGAGATGCACCTACGTTGTAGCGTTTTTTTAATTCAGCAACAACCAGTTTTTGACCGGGGTGAAGATCGCCACTAAGAATATCTTGATGGATCATTTTTGATACTTTATCAGTAAGGGTAGGGCTAGACACTGCGATTCTCTCTATAAATATTCATAGCAGATCATCGGTTTAGGCCTGTGTTTAGCTTATCGAGTAAGGCGTGCTAAATAAAGGGTAGCTATACCATCTGCTGTGCGGTTAATAATGCGAGAGAGAGTATACCGTATTGTATGTTTGGTGCAAATGATAATTCATAAAAAAAGAGAGCCGAAGCTCTCTTTTATTGATTGTTACGTAATTTTTATATATTCAACTGAATTATAATACGTGAACAGATGCTGTGTTAGTTGTGCCTGATGGTACTAGAGCACCAGAAACCATAACAACGATGTCGCCTTTAGCGCCAATACCAGACTCAAGAGCTAGCTCTTTGCCGCGTAGGTAGAATGCGTCAGTGCTATCGATAGCATCAACAACCATTGGTGTAATACCTTTAGAAAGACAAAGTTGAGCTGCTGTCTTAGTATTAGTCGTTACGGCAATGATTCTTGCTGTTGGGAAGTATTTACGGATAGAACGAGCTGATTTACCCGCTTCTGTCGCTACTACGATTACAGGTGCACTTAGTTTCTCTGCTGTATCAACTGCGCCTTTACATACCGCTTCAGTGATACGTAGACGTGGGCTGTCTAGGCGAGAGCTAAGTTCTGCTTTTAATACTGCATCTGTACGAGCACAGATTGTTGCCATGATAGTTACAGCTTCGATAGGGTATTTACCTTTCGCAGACTCACCAGAAAGCATTACTGCATCTGTACCATCAAGGATTGCGTTAGCTACGTCGCCCGCTTCTGCGCGAGTTGGACGTGGGTTTTTGATCATAGAATCAAGCATTTGAGTTGCAGTGATTACAACTTTACGTGCGCGATTACATTTCTCGATCATCATCTTCTGTGCAAAGATTACTTCTTCAACAGGGATTTCAACACCAAGATCACCACGAGCAACCATGATACCGTCAGAAGCTTCTAGGATTGAATCGAAGTTATCTACACCTTCTTGGTTTTCAATCTTAGAGATGATTTGGATGTGCTCGCCGCCGTTAGCAACAAGTAGAGCACGGATTTCTTTAACATCTTCTTCTTTACGAATAAAAGATGCAGCAACGAAATCAACGCCTTGCTCACAACCAAATTTAAGGTCAGCTTTATCTTTTTCAGAAAGAGCTGGAAGCTTAACTGAAACGCCAGGAAGGTTAACACCTTTGTTTTCGCCTAGGTCACCGTTGTTAAGAACTTTACATTTAACTTCAGTTTCAGTAGTCGAAACTACTTCCATTTCAATTAGACCATCATCAACAAGGATAGTGTTACCAGCAACAAGGTCTTTTGCAAAGCCTGGGTAAGTAACAGCAACAACGTCTTTATTACCAACAACTGATACATCAGTTGTAAATGTGAAGTCTTGACCAGCAACTAAAGCGACATCATTGCCGTTGTCTAGTTTGATAGTACGGATTTCAGGACCTTTAGTATCAAGAAGGATAGCAAGTTGCTTACCTGTGTTCTTCATTACTTGACGAAGATTATCGATACGGTTGCCGTGCTCTTGGAAATCGCCGTGTGAGAAGTTAAGGCGCATTACGTTCATGCCAGCATTTGCTAATTCAGTTAGTTTTTCTACTGATTCAGTTTTTGGGCCAATCGTACAAACGATTTTGGTCTTTTTCATGTGAGAAATCTCTCCAGATAAGTATATTTAAAATGATAAACACAGTTACGCTCAGCGTAATGGTATGAAGTGTTGAAATATAACAACAAATTCTTGCTTCATTACTCATATGGCTAAGCATATAAATTCAATAATTATTGGTAGTGTAGACCGAAAAGAGTAATGGATTATTGATTCAGGTAAACAATTTGCTCTTTAATCACAATATTAAAAACAAATTTACATTACTTAACATTGTCTCGGTCAGATCTTTTTCGTAATTTTCTATCTATTTTCGGGCAAATTCTAACAGTAAAACTGATGAAGATCACTTTCTTGTTGTTATGTTCGTCAGCAAATATTTATTTTACAAATCAAAATAAAAAAGGCACATAGAGTGCCTTTTTATTATTGATTTTCAATTGGTTGATATGCCTTAAGTTTTTGCATGCCTTTAGCTAATTTTACAAACCAAGTCCCAATTGCTAATAATGAAATTATGGCACCAATAACGGGAATAGCAGAATAGATTTTCTCTAAAATAGAGCTATGTACCCAGTATTCTAAGCCGGCAACCATTCCACTCATTGTTGCAGCAGTAACACCAAGAACAACAAAGAAAGTGAGAAACAAAAAGAAGCTCTTGATAATGGCATAGTAGTGACTATTAATGATTTCGTCATTAGTCCCTTTATTCATTTGATAACCAGCGTATATGATGGCAACAATACCTGAGGCCATTAATGTTAACGGAGTAAGAAGGCTGGCAATGTAGGCAAACCAAATGCCTTTATTTGTTTTATTCGACATGGTAGTTATCCAATTATTAAATTGTGTTGCAAGTATATACCTATTCTTTGTATGGGAATATACCTGCAAAAATAGTGGTGAGGGGGAGTTAAGGTTTTAGCATTCGCTTTAAGATTTTCCCCGTTGCTGTCATTGGTAGAGCTTCAACGATATCGAGATGTTTAGGGCATTTATAGTCGGCTAAATGCTGCTTGCTCCATTTTATCAATTCTTTTTCTGATATTGAGTGGCCTTCTTTTAAAATAACAAATGCTTTTACTTCTTCCCCAAATCGAGGGTGTTCAATGCCAATTACTGCCACCAAATGAACCGAAGGGTGCTTCATATACACTTCTTCAACTTCTCGTGGATACACATTATAGCCACCGCTAATGATCAGCTCTTTTAAGCGGTCAACGACATAGATATAACCTTCGTCATCAAAGCGTACAATATCTCCGGTATGAAGCCAGCCATCAATAATGGTTTTTGCTGTTTCTTGGGGCTTTTTGTAATAGCCCTTCATCACATTATGACCTCGGATTACCAATTCGCCTTCTTGTCCTACAGGTAATTCATGACCATTTTTATCGACGACTTTCATTGTTACGCCCGGCAAGGGTTGACCAATACTGCCGGGCTTGCGTTGAAACTCTAGATGATTAAAAGCCGCTACCGGAGATGATTCAGATAAACCGTAACCTTCAATGACAGGAACTTGTAGTTTCTCTTCAAATTGCTTTAGTACTTCTACCGGCATTGAAGCCCCACCTGAAATAGCCACTTTTAATGTTTGTGCTATTTCTTTTAAGTAGTCACCTTTATTTTTTTCGGCATAAGCAAGCAACCCAATAAACATGGTAGGCACACCTGCAAGGTGCGTAACTTTATGCTCATGAATTTGCTGCAAAACGGTTTTAGGTACAAAGCGAGAAATAAGCACTAATGCACTGCCAGCTAAGATAGAGGTGTTCATTATTAACGATTGGCCAAACGTATGGAAAAGAGGAAGTATGGCAATGCTAACGTCCGTTCCTTTTTGGTTCGTTAATGATTGGCAAGCCTGTGCATTACAAAGCATATTACTCTGACTTAATTCTGCGCCTTTTGCTGTACCTGTTGTTCCTGAGGTATATAAAATTACACAGCTGTCTTGAGCGGTTCTGCAAACGGTATCAAAGGTATCTCTGCCAGTGTTTAACCATTGATTAAAAGAATGGGCAGCCACTGGCTTCTGTGATTCGGTTGTCTCAATTAAAATGAAATGTTCACAAAAATCGGCTTTTTCGTAGCCATCATAACCAAATTTACCTATCGGCATTGCATCAGAGCCTTGGTATGAAATAAGAGCAACAGCGTCGGAGTCTTTTAAATGATAAGCAACTTCATCACTTTTCAACATTACGTTGAGAGGTACGACTACGGCACCTATTTTTTGTATTGCGTAATAAGCGATAACAAACTCAGGGGTATTTGGGCACGAAAGTGCGATTTTGTCATCAGGTTGGATGTGCAGTTGTGTTAGATGATCAGCAATGGCATTTACTTTTTTATTGAGCTCTGAATAAGTCATCTTTAGATCATGAAAAATTAGGGCAATATTATTTGGACGAAATGTGGCGTTACGCTCAAGGTTGGTCGCAAGATTGTACATATATAACCTTTCTTGGTTTTTGTTGTTGATGTTATATCGAGATCTAAGTCTCTCTAAATACGTTAAGTGTATATCAAGAAATGAAAAAAAGTAGGGAGGTCAAAGGGGATTTTGTGTTTTTATTATCAATAAGAGCAGTAACTTACTTATTTGTCGATTACTGCTTATTTATTGAGATAGATTGGATTTAAAATTTATAGGAAGCACCTACATAAAGGGAATCCAATGAGTATAAGTTGGTCTCTGTGGTTAAGCCACTACCGCTTTGATAATCGAGATACTCCACAGAATATAGATCCATTTCATAAGCGGCTCTAAATTGAACGCCGTTCAATGCTGTTGGGGTATATTCAACACCAAATCCAAATTTAAATGCGGCGCCTTTATCATCAGTTAACAATTCCTCATTTTGATTTAAATCTAAGCTAGACATACCGACTAAGCCAAAAGGTCTAAGCCCATTATCAAAGGTATAGCCTAAATTAGCCGCTAATGAGATGGAGGTTGGCTTCATTGAATAGTTACCGACTTTGGCTTTTGCTGTTCCATAATCAGTATAGGTCCCTTCTATGCCGACTATTTTATTAAATTGATAACCAAGATAAATTTTAGTGGAGTTACCATCCGCCTTTGCTGAAACCTCGTTACTATTGTATCCCCAAGAATCTTCTTCTGAGTATCCAAAAGTGCCGAAGCCTGCACCAATATAAACGCCACTGATTTTAGGTCCTTGTGTTGAAATATCCTCATTTGCAATAGCGAAAAGTGGGGATGTTGCTAGAACAAACGGAAGTAATATTTTTTTCATTGATAACTCCATAATCAAATTAATTCGTTATCAGTATAGGTAGGTTTATTTAATATCCAAGGTGCGAATGATTGATTCTGAGGGATGGATAGTGCAATTGGTTCTTTGATAGAGGAAAAGGCTATTTTTCAATGCTCGCTTAATATTGAATAATGGATTTTTCTATGGCGTATCAAAGGAATTGAGAATGAATAATAAAGGGATCATTAGCGTTGTGATTTTATTGATTATGGCTGCGATATTTACTTCTGGATTAATAAGAGCAATGATTGAACTCTCTATTTTCTCCATACTCATTGGGTACGTATTACTGGAGAAAAAGAAGAAAACAAATCACTTTCCTCTCAATGACAAAAAGCCAGATAAGTAGTGATACTTATCTGGCTTTTTTAATTTGGTGGCCCCTCCCAGATTTGAACTGGGGACCGAACGATTATGAGTCGTGCGCTCTAACCACTGAGCTAAGGGGCCTTAGTAGGTGGTGATTATAGGGGAAGATGAAAAGGGTGTCTAGAGAGAAGGCGTTTGCTTTTTAATCAGTTAGTCAAAAATATGGATTTAGATCGAAAAAAGGTGAGCCTAAGCCCACCTTTTTGATTCTATTGATGAATAATCGTAATTATTATTCGTCTAAGAAACTACGTAATACTTCAGAACGACTTGGATGACGCAATTTACGAAGCGCTTTTGCTTCGATTTGACGAATACGTTCACGTGTTACGTCAAATTGCTTGCCCACTTCTTCTAGCGTATGGTCAGTGTTCATATCAATACCGAAACGCATACGAAGTACTTTTGCTTCACGAGGCGTTAAACCAGCAAGAACATCGTTAGTTGCAAATTTCAAACTGGTTGAAGTTGCAGAATCAACAGGAAGCTCAAGGGTATTATCCTCGATGAAATCACCTAGGTGCGAATCTTCATCATCACCGATTGGTGTTTCCATAGAAATTGGCTCTTTTGCAATTTTCAAAACCTTACGGATCTTGTCTTCTGGCATTTGCATGCGTTCAGCAAGTTCTTCAGGTAATGGTTCGCGACCCATTTCTTGTAGCATTTGACGTGAAATACGATTCAATTTATTGATCGTTTCAATCATGTGTACAGGAATACGAATAGTACGTGCTTGGTCGGCAATTGAACGAGTGATAGCTTGACGGATCCACCATGTTGCATAAGTTGAGAACTTATAACCACGACGGTATTCAAACTTATCAACCGCTTTCATTAGACCAATGTTACCTTCTTGAATTAGATCCAAGAATTGTAAGCCACGGTTGGTGTATTTTTTCGCAATTGAGATAACAAGACGTAAGTTAGCTTCAACCATTTCTTTTTTCGCACGACGAGCTTTCGCTTCACCGATAGACATACGACGGCTGATGTCTTTGATGTTTAGAACAGGTAAACCTGTTTCTTTAACAATGCTGTTAATTTTCTTAATTGAACGGCGAATGTCTTCTTCGTAACGCTTTAGGCGTTCTACGTATGGCTTATCTGACGCAAGAATTTCGTTAAACCATTCGTCAGAAGCTTCATTGCCTGAGAACAGAGCAATAAATGACTTCTTAGGCATTTTCCCATATTCAACACACATACGCATAATTAAGCGTTCTTGTGTACGAACACGATCCATGCTGCCACGCATTTCACGAACAAGAAAATCAAATTGTTTAGGGATCAGTTTGAATTCACGGAATACATCAGTGAGTTCACCGATTGCTTCACGAGCTTTTCCGTTATCACGACCATGCTCTTCGAAAGCAAGTTGCATGTTATGATAAGAAGTACGAAGTTGAGTGAATTTTTCCAAAGCAAGCTCTGGATCGATACCTACATCTTCTTCCTCTTCATCTTCTTCATCATCTTTTGCTTCTTTATCTTCATCAGCAAGATCTGATTCGCTCAATTCTGAGCCGATATGAGTCGCAGTTGGTGCCGCTGAACCGTCATCATTAGGATCAACAAAACCAGAGATGATGTCAGTTAAGCGAATTTCTTCGGCTTGAACTTTATCAAACTGTTCTAGTAAGTATGAAATAGCGCCTGGGAATTCAGCAACAGAACACTGAACCTCATTGATGCCTTCTTCAATACGTTTAGCGATGTCGATTTCGCCTTCACGAGTAAGAAGTTCAACGGTACCCATTTCACGCATATACATACGAACTGGGTCCGTAGTACGGCCAATTTCACTTTCAACACTTGATAGTGCGGCTGCAGCGGCTTCTGCTGCATCTTCATCAGTTACGGCATCATCATCATTCAATGACATATCATCAGCATCAGGAGCGGTTTCAACCACTTTGATACCCATGTCATTGATCATTTGAATAATATCTTCAACCTGCTCAGAATCTACAATTTCTTCTGGTAGGTGATCGTTAACTTCTGCGTAGGTCAGATAGCCTTGTTCCTTGCCTTTAATTACAAGTAATTTTAGCTGTGACTGCGGATTTTGATCCATAGACGGTTCCTACTTTTGGTCTGTGTGACAGAATTAGTATGCGAAATGCAAACCACAAATAATAACAAATTTTTTTATTGATGACGATGTCGGGATTCTATGCTTTTAATTCTAGCATTAAGGCTAGTAGCTCCCGCTTTTCTTCGACTGATAAGCCAAGCGTTCTTTCTTTCGTCTGCAAACTTTCAATTTGTTGGTTGATGCACTGGGCCAAAACATTGTCCAGTGAATCCATAAATACATCTTGGGTATTGTCTTGATCTATGGGTAATTCCCATACTGCCAAGCGCGATAATAGTTTTTCACTTTTATCCCCACGCCAATATTCTAATAATTGGCCTGTAGAGATATGGGGATTATGTCGGCAATTTTCAAGTAATTGCAGAAATAAACTTAAACCAGGCAATGGAATATCTTGAACACTGCTTAAATCTGGGACTAATTGAGCTAAATTTGGATTTTGTAATAGCAACGTAATAACTTCGCGCATTGCTGTTCGTTTAATATCTGGCTGTACCTGTCGCTTGGTTTCAGGAACACCTTGTTTAGATATTAGTTGCTGTAATTGGCTTTCATCCATAATTCCAAGCGTTTTGCCAAGTTGCTCACGTAAATAAAGGCGTAACGTACCACCAGGAACTTTGTCGATGAGAGGAACAGCAAGTGTTGTGAGTTTTGCTTTGCCTTCTCGGCTGCTTGTATCTACTTGATCAACCAAGCTTCTAAACATGAAATTAATCAATGATTCAGATTGAGCGATTTCTCGCTCGAAGGCTTCTTTACCATATTGACGGATATAGGTATCTGGATCTTCACCGTCGGGTAAAAACATGAATTTTAATTGGCGGCCATCATTGAGGTAGGGAAGCGCTTGTTCCATTGCTCGCCATGCAGCCTCCCGACCCGCTCTGTCTCCATCGTAACAACATACGACGGTGCTTGTTTGACGGAAAAGTAATTGCATATGATCGCCGGTGGTTGCTGTGCCTAGAGAGGCAACGGCATAATCAACACCGAATTGAGCAAGGGCGACAACATCCATATAGCCTTCAACAACCAAAGCTTGAGGCAGGTCTTTATACGCTTGTAATGCTTCGTATAAGCCATAAAGTTCTTTGCCTTTATGGAAAATAGGCGTTTCTGGAGAATTTAAGTATTTCGGTGTACCTTCACCAATAACTCGACCACCAAAACCAATAACACGTCCGCGACGATCTCGAATAGGAAACATGACTCGACCACGAAAGCGATCATAGCGTCGCCCTTTATCGTTTTCAATTAACATCCCGCCACTCACTAAAGCATCTTGTGATGCTTTGTCGCGACCGAAGTTATTTTTCACTAATTCCCATTCATCAGCAATATAACCAACCCCAAATTTTTGAGCAATCTCACTAGAGAGACCGCGTTCTTTAAGGTAGTTAATTGCAACAATGTTATTAGCAGATTTTAATTGAGAACGATAAAACTGACTAATACCGCCCATTAGATCGTATAAACTGCGTTTTTGCTCTGAATTTGCGGTTGGACCGGAAGGCGCACTAAAGCCACTGCGCTGTTCGCGAGGAACATCTAAACCAAGCATTGAAGCAAGTTCTTCGATGGCTTCTACAAACTCAAGACGGTCGAATTCCATTAAGAAATCAATGGCATTACCATGAACGCCACAGCCAAAGCAGTGGTAGAATTGCTTTTCTTGGCTTACAGAGAAAGAAGGACTTTTTTCATTATGAAAAGGGCAACAAGCACCGTAGTTTTTCCCTTGTTTTTTTAGTTTTACTCTAGTGTCGATGATGTCGACAATATCGTGTCGATTTAAAAGTTCATCAATAAAACTACGAGGGATATGTCCGGACATGCTACTTCTTACCTCAATGGTTTTTCATACTATTCTAGTGTTTATATTATCTCAGATACAAACAAGCCGTGCATATCAAAGATAGCACGGCTTGCTTTATAAATAGAGTAGTATTAAGCCAGTTTCGATTTGACGAGTTGGCTTACTTTACCCATGTCAGCGCGGCCTTGGATTTGAGGTTTTAACACGCCCATCACCTTGCCCATATCTTGCATTCCAGCAGCACCAGATTCAATAATTGCTTTGTCTAATAACTCAGCAACTTCTTCATCGGTAAGTGCTTGCGGCATAAAATCATCAAGTACTAAAATCTCAGCACTCTCTTTATCAGCAAGATCATCACGACCAGCGGCAGTAAACTGCAACACTGAATCACGACGTTGTTTAACCATCTTAGTTAACACAGCAATGATATCATCGTCAGACAAAGTTGTATGACCATCGATTTCACGTTGTCTAATTTCAGATAAAGCTAAACGAATTGTGCCAAGGCGTAATTTGTCCTTGGCTTTCATCGCTAACTTTTGCTCGTCTTTGAGTTGTTCAATTAGAGCCATAACTTAGTCCTAAATAGTTAGGTAAGTTATTAGTACAGGCGAACGCGACGTGCGTTTTCGCGAGACAACTTCTTAGCATGACGCTTTTGAGCTGCTGCTTTAGCGCGTTTACGTACTGTAGTAGGTTTTTCGTAATGCTCACGACGGCGAACTTCAGAAAGAATACCTGCTTTTTCGCAAGAGCGCTTGAAACGACGTAGTGCAACGTCGAACGGTTCGTTTTCACGTACTTTAACTACTGGCATATGCCTTTCACCTCAGGTGTTAGTCAATTCGCTGGTAGTTATAATTAACCAGCTATTATTCAAATTGGTGCCGAATTTTAATCCGATCACGTCGTTTTGTAAAGCATTCTTGATTAAGAATTGAGTAATTTCTTTGTTTATTTTAGCTATGCTAGTCATCTCCTTGCTTGAGCTAGCTTAGGGATGTAGGTAATATGGCGATAAATTAACAGGTAACAGAGAAAAATATGCGAATTTTAGGTATTGAAACCTCGTGCGATGAAACGGGTGTGGCTATTTATGATGACGAAAAAGGGCTATTGGCTCATCAGCTGTACAGCCAAGTTAAGTTACACGCAGATTATGGTGGTGTAGTACCTGAATTAGCGTCTCGTGATCATGTTAAAAAAACAATTCCATTGATTCAAGCGGCATTAAATGATGCTGGCATGACAAAAGATGACATTGATGGTATTGCGTATACGGCAGGCCCAGGTTTAGTCGGTGCATTATTAGTTGGTTCAACGATTGGTCGTAGCATTGCGTACGCATGGGATGTACCTGCGATTCCTGTTCATCATATGGAAGGGCATTTATTGGCTCCAATGCTGGAAGAGAACCCACCGGAGTTTCCGTTTGTTGCATTGCTCGTGTCTGGCGGACATACGTTAATGGTTGAAGTTAAAGGCATTGGTTATTATCAAATTCTTGGAGAATCTGTGGATGATGCTGCAGGTGAGGCGTTTGATAAAACAGCAAAACTAATGGGATTAGATTACCCTGGTGGCCCACGACTTTCTAAATTAGCGGAAGCGGGTGTGAAAGGTCGTTTTAAATTCCCTCGCCCAATGACTGATCGTCCGGGACTTGATTTTAGTTTTTCAGGATTAAAAACATTTGCTGCAAATACCATTCGAGCAAATGATGACGATGAACAGACTCGTGCAGATATTGCATTTGCTTTCCAAGAAGCAGTGGCGGATACGTTAGCGATAAAGTGTCGTCGTGCTTTAAAACAAACAGGTATGAAGCGATTGGTGATGGCGGGTGGTGTGAGTGCAAATACGTATCTTCGTCAGGAATTAGAAGCCATGATGAAGAAAATTGGTGGCGAGGTATTTTACCCTCGAACTGAGTTTTGTACGGATAACGGTGCGATGATTGCTTATGCAGGAATGCAACGTTTGAAAAATGGCGAAACAACAGATTTGGCCGTTCAAGCTAAACCTCGTTGGCCGATAGATCAATTAGCACCGATTAAATAAGAAAAGATCGACAGAGATCGTAATGGATCTTTTTTGCGGAATAAAGAAGGGGGATTATTAGTCCCTTTTTCTTTGCCAAATTTTCTTTTCTTTTCCGGCAAAAAAACGTCGAATATTTTCGTGATGTTTTAAGACGATTAGGCATGAAAGCATCGCAACGGGTAACGTATATTGAGGTTTTACAAGCCACGTGAATAAAGGGGCGAGTAATGCGGTGGCCATTGAGGCTAACGAAGAATATCCAGTAATTAGTACGATTACGACCCAAGTTCCAAATAGAAGACCAGTTAGATCTAAACCGATAGGAGCCAATGCACCTAATGCGGTAGCTACGCCTTTCCCTCCTTTAAAATGGAAAAAAAGCGGATACATATGCCCTAAGCACGCCGCAATAGCAATAATGCCAAGTAGTAGTGGATTGATCTCAAGAAAGTAACCTCCCCACACCGGTAACATTCCTTTCAAAATATCACAGAGTAGAACCAGACCTGCCGCCCCTTTTCCACCTAGTCGGAATACATTGGTTGCACCAGGGTTTTGAGAACCTGATGTTCTAGGATCGGGTAAGCCTCTTAATCGGCAAATAAGCACAGCACTAGAGATCGATCCCAGTAGATAGGCGATGATGATCATAATTAGCGCAATAGGAGTCATGAATGAGCCTTTATTTAAGTGTTCAACAGCGATCAGAAATAACTTTTATAGTATATTGCTCTACACATTGAGCAAGGTAATAACAATATTACGTTGTTTTTCTTTTGATGGGTATCCGACCTCTTAATAAAAAGTGTGATCAAAGATGGATTTAGTATTTATAAAACAACTTGAAGTTATTACAACCATTGGTGTTTATGAGTGGGAACAGGGCATTAAACAGAAGCTAGTATTAGATATTGATATGGCTCACGATAATAAACCAGCCGCGGATTCTGATAATGTAGAGCAATGCTTAAATTATGCAGAAGTCAGCGACGCGGTTACTGCGCATATTCAACAAGGGCGTTTTTTACTTGTTGAGCGAGTGGCAGAAGAAATTGCCGAGCTAATAATGACTCGTTTCTCTGTTCCTTGGGTTCGTATTCATTTATCAAAACCTGGTGCGGTAGTTAACGCGCACAGTGTTGGTGTGGTGATTGAACGAGGATCAAAATGAGCACTGTGTATATCGGTGTAGGTTCCAATATTGATCCTGAAAAACACGCAAAAATAGCAATAACAGAGCTAAAGCAATTGGGTAAGTTAAAAAAAGTATCAACAATTTATGAAGCGGAACCGGTTGGTTTTTCGGGGGATAATTTCTTTAATTTTGTTGTTGAGCTTGAAACAAAGCACAGTTTATCTTTGTTAGGCGACTATTTGCGTGCTATCGAGATTAAGTGGGGTCGTAAGCCCCAAGCACAAAAAAATCAAGATAGAACCTTAGATCTTGATATTTTACTTTATGATAATGTCGTATCTAAATCAGATCCAACATTACCAAGAAACGATCTTTTTAAGTTCGCTTTTGTGATTTTGCCTATGGTTGAATTAAATCCTGAATTGGTTATTCCAAGTACAGATAAAACCATTAGTGAAATATGGGCGGGTTTCCCTAGAACTCAATCATTAACACCTGTCACTTTGACATTGATTATTTAAGAGATGTAATGACGTATTTTGAAGCATTTTTTCTTGCTTTATTGCAAGGATTTACTGAGTTTTTACCAATATCTAGTTCGGCTCATTTAATTTTACCGTCGGAGGTACTTGGTTGGTCTGATCAAGGTTTAGCTTTTGATGTAGCTGTTCATGTTGGTACGTTAGCCGCGGTTGTTATTTATTTCAGAAAAGAAGTAGTGACATTACTTTCTGCTTGGACTCTCTCTATTGTAAAAAAAGAACACAATAAAGAGTCTAAACTAGCGTGGTTAATTATATTATCAACGATTCCTGCCGCAGTATGTGGGCTGATGTTTAAAGACTTCATTGAAGTTTATTTACGTAGTGCTTGGGTGATTGCGATAACGACTATCGTGTTTGGTCTATTACTGTGGTGGGTAGATAAAAACTCAACGCTTGTTAAAGATGAATATGAAATGACGTGGAAAAAAGCCTTGTTCCTTGGTATTGCTCAGGCAACAGCTATGATCCCAGGCACATCACGCTCAGGTATCACAATCACAGCGGCGTTGTATCTTGGCTTTACTCGTGAGGCAGCAGCGCGTTTTTCTTTCTTAATGTCGATACCAATTATTACCTTAGCTGGTTCTTATCTTGGATTAAAATTAGCATTAAGTGATGCGATTATTCACTTTGGTTTCTTAGGTACCGGTATTATTGTTTCATTTATTAGTGCTTATATTTGTATTCACTTTTTCTTGAAACTGATTTCGAGTATGGGAATGACGCCATTTGTTATATATCGATTATTGTTAGGGACGAGCCTACTTGCTTGGTTAGCGTTAACGCAATAATTAGAGTCTAGATTAAGGTGGTTGTTGTAAGTGATGAACTTATTAACAACCACTTTTTAATTCTAGTTTATTAAAAGCGCCACTTTGACAGCTTCAATTCTTCTCTTGGTTAATTCATCTCTGATTTCTGGTCCTTTAAACCCTGCTGCGACCACTTCTTTTACCTCTACACGTTGTGCTGCATTAAATGCGGATTTCATTCGTTCTTTTTGAGGGTATGGATTTAATTCTAACCCTAGTCGCCCTGCATGATCGGCTTGGCAGCACAATAGAATCGATTCTAAACGTTCTGGTTTACGCCATAAGTCCATTTTATCGAATATCTTGATAAAGGTTTGCGCTCGTAGTTCTGAAGCTCTGTGGACATTTGTGTGATGCTCACAAACCAATAAGGCTAGCTCTTTGTATTCATTAGGGACTCGAACTCGCTTACACAAATTCTTGATTACTTTTATTCCTGTATGGCAATGCATTTTGTGGCTTGGCCATTCTGATTCAGGAGTCATCCCCTTACCTAAATCATGAACTTGCGCTGCAAAGCGTATTGGAAGTGAGGTACTTAATAATGATGCTTGCTGAGAAACCATCAGTGTATGAATTCCAGTATCAATTTCTGGGTGCCATTGTTCTGGTTGAGGAACGCCAAATAAAGCATCAATTTCCGGCAATACGACGGCTAATGCACCACATTCTTTGAGTACAGAAAGAAAAATATCTGGGTGTTTACTTGATAATGATTTTTCCCATTCTTGCCATACTCGTTCTGGGGTTAAATGAGAGAGTTCGCCACTTGAAACAAGTGTTTTCATTAATTGCATTGTTTCTGGTGCAATTGTAAAACCAAGATAATGAAAGCGAGCGGCAAAACGAGCAACTCGTAGTACCCGTAACGGGTCTTCGACAAAGGCATTGGATACATGGCGTAATAACCGATTCTTTAAATCTTCTTGCCCATGGTAAGGATCAATTAATAGGCCCTTATCTGATTGAGCTATTGCATTAATCGTCAAATCTCGACGCAACAAATCTTCTTCTAATGTGACATCTGCTTCTGCGTAACAAGTGAATCCTTTATATCCTTGACCACTTTTTCGTTCTGTTCTGGCTAAGGCGTATTCTTCTTTTGTTTTTGGGTGTAAGAAAACAGGAAAGTCTTGTCCTACGCTTTGGTAGCCAAGCGAATTCATGTGAGTGGGTGTAGAACCAACAACGACCCAATCTTTATCTTTTACGTCAATATTGAGGAGTGAATCTCGAACTGCACCACCTACTAAATAAATTTGCATCTGTTTTTCCTACACACAATCAAGATAAAGAGAACTTTCTTTACTTTCTGACTTCCAATGATACCGTGCAATGACAATATTTCGACTTTTTATTCGAAGACTCACTCATCGATATAGATAAATTAGGTAGATACCCCTTTTATGTACCAAGACTTCTTTGGCTTTACTGAATGTCCATTTTCAATGACTCCTAATGCGCGTTTTCTTTATTTAAGCGAGCGTCACAAGGAGGCATTAAGCTATTTGCAATCAGGATTAGGGCAAGGGGGCGGATTTGCTTTATTAACGGGAGAAGTTGGTACTGGTAAAACGACAGTATCGAGAGCACTTTTTTCGGAGTTAAATGAAAATATACATCTTGCTCTTATTTTAAATCCGACATTTACCGCATTGGAATTATTCACGGCTATTTGTGATGAGTTAAAAATTGAATATTCATCAACACCGTCATTAAAACAATTAACGGAAGTGATTGTTGAGTTCTTAGTGAGTGAAGATAAGAAGGGATTTCAAACCATTGTCGCGATAGATGAAGCCCAACATTTAGGTCCTGATGTATTAGAACAGCTTCGTTTATTAACTAATTTTGAAACGGACAGTGATAAATTATTAAAGGTTCTGTTGATTGGTCAGCCTGAACTGCAACAGAAACTGCAACAAGCTAATTTACGCCAGTTGGCTCAGAGGATTACCGCTCGATATCATTTATTGCCGTTAACAGTAGAAGACATCCAATATTATATCGATCACCGTTTGCAGGTTGTTGGTAGTAATGCGACGTTATTTTCGTCTTCGGCGATTAAAATCATCGCATTGCGATCAAAAGGCATTCCCCGTTTGATTAATCTATTATGCGATAAGGCACTATGGGTGAGTTACCAACAGGGAGAAAAAAACGTTAATGCTTCATCGGTAAAGCGTGCTTGTGAATTGGTTTTAGAATGGGAAATCCCAGCAGTAAGTCACATTGACCTACCCGCTAAAAACAACGCGCCTTGGTTAATGTTATCTATTGCAATTGCACTATCAGTTAGTTGTACTTTGGGGGTTTATAAAGCACTTCCTAGCTACTTAGCATCGACGTATCCTATCGTCGAGCAAGTGAAAGAACACCCATTAATCGGCTTTGATTCCGAGCAAGCGGCTTTTCAACAATTACTCGAAGTATGGGGTTATGAAACAAATACATTTCAAGCCAACTGTACTAATGCAAAAAGAGCGCAGTTATATTGTTTAGATAATAATGGGTCTTTAAATGATCTATTAGCACTAAATCGCCCCGCGATTGTATGGTTACAACAAGAGAATGGAGATGACTTACTGGCTATTGTTTATCATATCTCATCTAAAAATATTGCATTATTATTGCCAGAGCGCCAGATTGAAGTTTCTCATCAATGGTTTGAAAAACATTGGAATGGCGCTTATATGCAACTCTGGAAAAAACCAATTATGACCAAAAGAGCGATGAGACTTGGTGATGAAGGTGAAGCCATTGTGGAATTGAATCAATTACTTTCTTTTGCCTTAGAGCAACCACTGACTAATTCGAATCGTTTTACTGAAGAAACCGAAGAACAAGTTAAGCAATTTCAAGCTATTTTCGGTTTGAAGAAAGATGGAGTGGTGGGGTCAAGTACGTTAATGTGGTTAGACAGTGTGATAAATACCAATGTCCCTATGCTTCAAGGAGACAAATAAATGAGTACTTTCTTTTCTCATCCTTCAAAGTTTTTGATAGGTTCATTGGTGATATTACCTCCCTTTGTTTTATCCTTGGTTATCGCGTTGCCTTATTATGAAGCAAGTAAGCAAGAAATTGTTCCCTATCATGCCAATTATGCTGAGTTAGTATTCCCTACATGGGAAACACAAAAGATCCCTATGCGCCGTCATTTGTTAGCGCTTAATTCTTCAAATAATGCAAAGAAAGAGGTAGAGAGGCCTCTACCTGATAAGACTGGATTCGGTACAGTCAAGCGTGTTCCCGCTCAAGCCAATTCAAATATTACGCCAGCGAAAAAAGAAAAAGATTTTAATATTAATAATTTAGATTTATCTGGGTTGTCACCTGAGCTTGCAGCGCGATTTGAATCTGCTATGAATGATCCGGCAGACGTTAATCAAGAGAAAGAACTTGTTTGGGATAATGATGAATCAACCATTGAGCTTGTTAAAAATGGCGCTGAATTTATGGGGCGATTACCCGCGTTGAATTTTCAGACGCACAATTACACATCTAAGCTCAGTCAGCGGTGGGTAAAAGTGAATGGAAAAGAAGTCAGTGCAGGGGAGAACATTACACCTAGTGTGTCATTACTTGAGATTAACCCAAGAAATGTAATCATTGAGTTTGAAAATAAGAAAATTGAAGTGCCAGCACTTTATGAGTGGAAAGGATGATGGATGTTTTTCTGCATAAATAAGTGGACTATATAGATACAAAAAAGCTCAGAATAATTCTGAGCTTTTTTGTATTAGTTGAACCTTAATGAATTAAGACCAACCGTTTTGTTTTTTCTTGCGGCTTGGGATCATGTGCGGAAGTAGAAGTCCAAAGAGTAGACCAATACCAGCAACACCACCGCCATACATGAAGTACTTAAGTAATAAGTCTTCTTTTTGAGTATCTAGTTTAGCGCGTAATTCACGAATTTCAGACTGAGAGCTAACCAATTGGTTATTCACATCGCTGTAGCTTTGCTCTAAATCTTGCATTTGTTGATTACGTTGAGTCAAGCTATCTGCCAACCCTGCTTTCTCATCATTTGCGGCTTTACGCGCATTTGCAAGCTGTGCTTTAACTGACGTTAATTCAGCTTGAACTTTTGGTAAGCGCTCTCCAAGACCCGCTTGGCGAGAAACAAACTTGCTTTCAACCCAGCCTTTACGGCCTTTAGTATCGACAATCTGAGTAAAGCTCGCATTTTTGTTGCTGCTTAATAGAGTCACTCGATCACCCGCATCTACGCTGCCAATGATTTTATATTGGTTACTTGGACCTGAGTGCATGTACGTAAACAGGTTATCAGAAATATAACGAGTTTGAGCTTGCGCTTGCGCTGGCGCAGCAATAGCCCAAGCAAGTAAAATCAGGCTAATAAAATGCTTCACAATAATATTCCTTTGAAAAATTGGTATTGAATCGTTTAAGTTAAAGAAAAAATGACACTCTTATCACTGTAAATTCAAACGAAGGTATAGATACTAAAAATATTTAAGCCCAGATGCAAGAAAAGAGGAGATTTTACTCTCCTCTTTGTGCAATTGTTTCAAAATTGATTAAGCTTATACTGGAGCGCCGATACCGAAGATGGCTTGCATTGCGTAGTAGAAAACGACCGCCAATAACGCACCAGCTGGTAGGGTAACAACCCAAGAGGCAACAATGTTACGTACTACACCTAAGTTTAGCGCGCCAATACCACGAGCAAAGCCTACCCCAAGAACCGCACCAACCAATGTTTGTGTTGTTGAGATTGGAAGACCAGTACCAGATGCTAATACAACAGTCGAAGCCGTTGCTAACTGTGCAGCAAAGCCACGGCTAGGAGTCAGTTCTGTAATACCAGTACCAACGGTAGCCATTACTTTATGACCTAAGGTTGCAAGACCAACAACGATACCAATACCACCTAGCGGAAGGATCCACCAAGCAATAGAGGTTTGAGAGGTAATTTGACCCATGTTTTCAATGGTTGAAACAACCGCAGACAATGGACCGATCGCATTGGCAACATCGTTAGAACCGTGAGCAAATGCCATCGCACAGGCTGTAATTACCATTAACGTACTAAAGATACTTTCTACGCCAGTAAAGCCACGGCTGTCTTTCTCATCATTTACTGTATTTGCAAATTTACGAGAAATATAAAGATACCCACCAACCATTACTAATGCAGAGACTGCAATAGAGGCTAGCCATGCTTCGCCGCTTGATAGGTGTAAGCCAACGTGTTTTAGACCTTTCTTGATCGTAACAAGTGCAATGACCATTGTCGTAATGAACATGTAAACAGGAACAAAACGTTTTGCGTTCATCAATGGTTTATCAGTATCGAAGATTAATCGCTGAGCACTAATGAAAATCATATAGGCAAAAATACCGGATATGAGAGGCGTGATTAACCAACTTCCCACAATACCTTGCACAGAACTCCAATTAACCGCTTCCGTACCAACAGCAACACAAGCAAAACCGATGATAGCACCGATAATTGAGTGCGTTGTTGATACCGGCCAACCCATGTAAGAAGCAAGTAATAACCAAGTACCAGCGGCAAGAAGCGCTGACATCATGCCATAAACTAAAACTTCAGGTTGATGAGCGAAAAGAGAGGTATCAATTACCCCTTTACGAATTGTATCTGTAACCTCACCACCAGCAAGGTACGCCCCTGCAAATTCGAAGATCATAGCAATGATAATTGCTTGTTTTACTGTTAACGCTTTAGAACCTACAGAAGTGCCCATCGCGTTGGCTACATCATTAGCACCAATACCAATAGCCATTAGAAGACCGAAGAAGGCCGCAACTATAATTAGGGTCGTGCCGTAGTTAGCAAGAATATCCATTGTAGTACCTGTTACTGAATCACAAACTTATGAGCGAGATAACATCAGTTCTAAACGAGAACCAACACGTTGTGCTTGGTCGGCAATGCCACCAACCCACTCAAGAATTTTATAAAGGAACATAACATCGATTGGGTTGTATTTGTGCTCGATGCCCATGAGTTGTTGACGCAATTGAATCTGCAGATCATCAGTATCATCTTCAATGATATCTAGTTTGTTGATCATTTCTGCAACTAAGGTGACTTCACGTCCTTTAAAGCCGGTCTCTAACAGTTCGTCTAATTCGCTGATTACTTCTTGGGCTTGGTTAGCCGCATCTAAACAACGCTGAACATAAGCTAGAAATGCATCCTGCATAGAGGTTGGAATTTCAAGTTGACGACCGACAACGCGACCTGCGATGTCTTTAGCCAAGTTTGCGAGTTTATCTTGTTGAGTCAGAAGACCGAGCATATCGGTACGATCAACAGGCATAAACAACCCGCGAGGAAGTTTTAAACGAATTTCACGTTTCAGAACATCCGCTTCTTTCTCAAGATGAGAAATTTGCGCACGAAGTTCATTCGCTTTTTCCCAATCACCAGTTGCACACGTTTCGAAAAACGGAATAAGCAGTGAGCAGCATTCATTGACACAAACAACGTGACGCTGCAAAGGTTTCATTGGGGACTTTGCGAATAACCCCATAATAGTATTTACTGGCATGGTTTCTTAACCTAATAAAACAACCACCTAATGGTGGATTGTTAGACGATGGCCACAAAGGCGCGAATGTTAACCCAATCCCACAATCAATAAAACTACTTTAGATCATGGTTTGGCTATTATTTCTTACTTGATACGGGATAGTTTAAGCCATATCCTTGGAAAGACAACGGTTATGAGGTCATTATGGAAACTGAAATAGAACTAAAGTTTTTTGTTTTTCCTGAATTTGCAGACACTATTATAGACAAAATTTCGGGTGCGAAAGTCATAGAACACAGCAGTCTTGATTTAGGGAACACCTATTTTGACACGCCAGAACAGCATTTACGTAAGCACGATACGGGGTTACGTATCCGTCGCTTTAATGATGAACGTATTCAAACACTAAAGACCGCGGGTCGTGTTGTAGCAGGATTACATCAACGTCCTGAATATAATGCAGAGCATGATTCGGATGTACCTAATGTGTTATTACATCCCGCAGATGCATGGCCAAACGACATTACATTAGATGCACTTCAATTGCAGCTTGCTCCTTTGTTTTCAACTAATTTTACTCGTAAGCAGTGGTTGATTTTAATGTCTGATGGCAGTGAAATTGAATTAGCTTTTGATCAAGGTGAGGTTCTTGCTGGTGATAAAACAACACCGATATGTGAAGTTGAACTTGAGTTGAAGTCAGGCCAAACGGATGCCTTGTTTACATTAGCTCGGGATCTTTGCCGTTCTGGTGGGATGCGCTTAGGCAATCAAAGTAAGGCTGCTAAAGGGTATCGTTTAGCCATGAATAGCCCTAAAGATAATGTAAAACCATTATCATTAGTCAAAACGAGTTCTAACGACAGTGTTGAAACGTGTTTTGTAAACTCGCTAGAGCATGCTTTGTCTCATTGGCATTATCACGAACAAATTTACGTTGATACACACGATAAATTAGCGTTGCAGGAAATTCGAATCGCAATCGCGTTTTTACGTCAGATCTTCCTTGTCTTCGGTGAAATGGTGCCAAAGCGTGCGAGTGAGTTATTACGACAAGAATTAAAATGGTTAGAAGAAGAATTGCATTGGCTTGATGTTTCTGAGCATATTGAATACCTGACAGAAGAAAAAGGCAACGTACTAAGAAAACTGAATGCGCGTAAGTTTTTAGTTTCTAGTTTAGAAGAAGGCGCAAAAACACTGCCAAGTGATGACGAAATGCTCTCTCTATTAAGATCATCTCGTTATTGTGGTTTATTGCTTGATTTAAGCCGTTGGATTTTAACGCGAGATTGGCAACCTTTTTTAGATGATAAAAAACGTCAATCATTGCAAGAACCAATAGATGCTCATTCAGGAACGCTTCTTGATCGCACTTGGGAGGCGCTAGAGTCTGCTTTTTCAAGTTCCAATCAATTATTACCACAAGATTATTTTAAACAGAAAATGCGCTTACGCCGAAATTTGATGACGGGAACGTGTTTTGCTCTTATCTATGACGATGAGCGTCGTACTGGTTTTCGATTACCTTGGCTTGATTTATTGCAAGGCATTGATGATTTGATGAGTTTGGAGCCATTAAGAGCACGTGTTGACTTGCTTACCGGTGAAGAAGAGCGTGATCAGTTAGAACGTTGGATTATCCGTCAAGAGCGATCCATGCTCCATGCAATGGAACAAACACGACGAGCTGGGTTAGCGTACCCTCCTTATTGGCAATAAAAATACGATCTATTTATTGTCTTAAGCTGTCATGAAATATAAAGAGAAGTGTGCTTACTTCTCTTTTTTATTTTCGATTTGATTAAGTCGTTCTAAAATTTCGGTTTGTTGCTGGAGGAGCAAATCAAGCTTTTGGCTTCGTACTATTTGCTCTTGCTCGTGTATATGCTTTTCTCTGACTTTTTCAGGCTCTGTAATTATGGAGGTAATTAAACCTGAAATCATACCAAAGATCCCAACGCCTGAAATGATGATAAAAACGGCCAGTATTTTCCCCGCAACAGTAATAGGATAATGATCACCATAACCGACGGTTGATATTGTCACAAAAGCCCACCATATCGCATCCCCTGCGGTTTGTATGTTTGCATTCGGGTTTTGCCCTTCAAATACAAGCATAAAGACAGAGCCAAGCGAAATTAATGTCACCATCAACACAAGAATAGACGCAATAGTGGCTTCTTTTCGGTTTTTCTTAATCTGTTTCAAGACGGATTGACTGGATCGGAAAAGTCGGCATATTCTTAAAATATGAAAAATTCGGGCATATCGAATGGGTTCAATGATCGGAATACTGGCAATAAAATCGATCCAATGATCTTTCATATATTGACGACGATCTTTACTTCTAAGTAAATCAATACTTAATTGCAGAAGAAATAAGGCACAGATGGTGGTGTCGATACCAATCAACATTGCTTTACTGGCACTATTTAGTGGTAGAAACAGCAAGCTTGAGATCACAATTAATGATAAAAACGACAGTATCAGTGACATTAAGCTCATGGGTTTAAGGTCAATTTTGGTATGATTCATTTTAAATTTATATGTATCTCAGTAGATATAAAAAATGTGTACATAGGCTTACACAGCTTGCTCCATGATGCACTAAATAATCAGAGACTTAAAGGAATGAGGAAATGCTATGCCCGTAATAACATTTAAGCCATGGGAAAGGCTGGTAACTGATATTAAGTTAGTCCCTAAATTGGTCATGTTAATGGTATTTAGTACCGTTTTGTTAGTATCAAAACAATTATGGGATGCAAATACGTTCTATCATGCCGTTATTGATGTTCAAAAAGAAAGCGCACAAAGCGCTGCGACAGCGAATGCAGAATTAATTAACGGTATTTTAAACAGCCAATCGGGCAATCAGCAATTGGTGGCAGAGGCCATCACCGCTCAAGCAAAGGCATGGACCACCGGAAACTACATTTACGCGATTGATCGTAATAGTGGGGAAGTTTTTGGTCATAAATCGATTCAATCGTTGTCTTCATTAACCGGATCTATTGATGGTGGAAACTCCGTAAACCAACTCTTGCGTAATGTATCGTCTCAGCAAGCGTATTCTCTTAATGATAATACTCGCTATGAATTTGCCGTAAAAGTGGCAAATCATAATTGGGTTGTTGTTTCTTCATTAACAACAAAAGGTGCAGAGGCTTATTATCAAGAATATTTGATGCAAGTGATTTGGCAGACCATTGCCATGATTGTTGCTTTTATGGTTATTCTGTTGGGTGCTTCAAGCATTATGCTGCGTCAAATGCGTTATTTGAACAGTTCAATGAAAGAGATTGCGGCGCAAAATTTATCGCTACCTGTAGAGATGAATTGCAAAGATGAATTTGGTGATCTAGCAAGAGAATTAGATAAAACGCGTTTACAGCTTAAATCGGTTGTGGAGAATCAATTATCGGCATCTCAAGAGCTGGCCAGTTTGACTGAAATTATGACGATAAGCATGGAAGGAACAAAAGAAGCGGCCCAAGAAGAGTTTGCAGAAATTGATCAGCTAGCGACAGCAATGAGTGAAATGAATTCTACGGTTCAAAACGTAGCAGAAAATGCGCGCAGTGCCTCTATAGGGACAGAGCAAGCTCAAATCCAAGCAAAAGTAGGTCAAGAATTTGTTCAAGGGACCATCATTAAAATTCAAGCACTGTCTGGTGATATAGCTTCTTCTGCTGAAGTGGTTAATCAAGTAGAAGAGCGAGTAATATCCATTAGTTCAGTGGTTGAGACGATTCGTGGTATCTCAGAACAAACGAATTTATTAGCATTAAACGCGGCAATTGAAGCGGCACGCGCAGGTGATGCTGGTCGAGGTTTTGCGGTCGTTGCTGATGAAGTGAGAAACCTAGCACAGAGCACACAAGGTGCAACGGTTGAGATCCAAGAAATGATCACTCAGCTTCAAAATAGCGCGAATCAAGCCGTTGACCTAATGGAAAAAAGTGTTGTTGAAGCGGCTGAAGGCGTCGAATTGGTGACGAATGCTGGGACAGAACTAGACAGCATTGTGAATCAAGTGAATAACATTAATGAAATGAACTTCCAAATAGCGAGTGCTGCGGAGCAACAAAGCAGTGTGGCTGAAGAAATGGATCAGAACCTAACGAATGTTCGTGAACTGGTTGAAGCGTCAGTGGTTGTAATGACAGAGCTAACTGAAACCTCAGAAGAAATGCAGAAGAATGCTGAAGATCTCGAAAGTAAAATGAAGATGTTTAAGATCTAGTTTACGACGGTCTCTTTTTTATGAACGCCCGCACTCAGTTGTGGGCGTTTTTGTTTGCGACAAAATACAAAGTTTGGCACAGTGTTAGCATTACCTTTGTATGGAATTTTCGATAAGGAATATCATGTCTTTGCCTTCATCATTAGCGTCTCTTGCTCAGCAACGTTTAGACGAACTAACCTATCTTTCTCATGTGAAAATGTGGCCTGAAGAATTTCAACAACAGTTACTGGTTTCTTTCGGTTGCAGTGATTTTTTGTATGACGCATTTCAACAAGATGAGTTTCTATGCGAACACTTTCCCTCATTTTTTGAGAATACGCCTCGATCAGACTCATATCGTTCTCGATTAGAGGTCCAGCTTCAGTTGTGTCTTGATGAAAATGCATTAATGAGAGAACTGCGTTATTTTCGTCGCAGAGAAATGAGTTACATTGCGTGGCGCGATTTCAACCGTTCGTGGTCATTAGAAGAAAGCCTGTCACACCTTTCTTTACTTGCAGAGGCGTTAATTGTTGAGTCTTATCAATGGATATACAAGCAAGCGTGTATCGATTGGGGCACCCCTAAAAATGAGCAAGGGGAAGAACAACCCATGCTTATTATTGGAATGGGTAAACTTGGTGGTGGAGAACTTAACTTTTCTTCGGATATCGATTTGATTTTTACCTACCCTGAAAATGGAGAGACAGAAGGAGCACGTCGAAGCATTGCTAATGCACAATTTTTTACACGTTTAGGACAAAAACTGATTAAAGCTCTTGATCAAACCACCTTCGATGGGTTTTGTTATCGAGTGGATTTACGTTTGCGCCCATTTGGGGACAGCGGCCCGTTAGTCATGAGTTATGCGGCATTAGAAGATTATTACCAAGAACAAGGTCGTGATTGGGAGCGCTATGCCATGATAAAAGCGCGAGTGATGGGCAAAGAAACATATAGCCATTATCAAGAATTGCGTCAAATGCTTCGTCCTTTTGTTTTTCGTCGTTATATTGATTTTGGTGCAATTCAAGCATTACGCCGTATGAAATCAATGATAAGTACAGAAGTTCGCCGTCGTGGATTAAGCAATAATATTAAATTAGGGGCGGGCGGGATCCGTGAAATTGAATTTATCGCTCAAGTGTTTCAATTAATTCGTGGAGGCAGAGAGCCTTCTTTGCGAGGGCGTGGTTTATTAGAAACATTAGAGGCAATTAAAGTGTTAGGACAATTGCCTCCACAAGATGTTGATGATCTTGTCGATTCTTATTGTTTTTTACGTCGTTTAGAAAACTGCCTTCAGGCGATTAATGATAAACAAACTCAAACCCTGCCTGATGATGAAAGAGATCAACATCGTTTAGCCTTTGCGATGGGTGAAAATAATTGGGATGATTTATTCGTTACAATCCAACAACGAATGAATACCGTCCATACCGTTTTTGAAGAGCTTATTGGTCATGATGACGATGAATCAGAAAGCAATATTGATAAATCGTACAGTGAACTTTGGGATATGGCTCATAACCAAGATGTTTTAGAGCACATTCTGGAAGAGTTAAACCCAGAGCAAGCAGAAATCCTTGTCTTACAAATCATTAGATTTAAAGGGGAACTGAAAAAGAAAACGTTAGGTCCAAGAGGACGAGAAGCCATCACGCATCTAATGCCCAAACTATTTAGTATTGTGATTAGTCGAGAAGATGCGAAAGATACGTTACCGAGATTAACAAACCTAATTCAAGCAATCGCTACACGTACGACGTATTTAGAATTACTTGATGAGAACTCAGGGGCATTGCAACATCTTGTCCGTTTGTGTGCGGCAAGCCCGATGGTGGCCGAGCAACTTACTCGCTACCCAATCTTGTTAGATGAATTACTGGATATTAACCAACTCTATAATCCTATTGAATTAAGCCAATATAAAATTGAGCTGCATGAGTTTCTTGCTCGTATTCCTGAAGATGATATGGAACAACAGATGGAAGCATTACGCCAATTTAAGCAAGTTGGCTTATTGCGTATCGCCGCGTCTGATATTTCTGGTGGCTTATCATTAATGAAAGTGAGCGACCACTTAACGTACTTATCTGAAGCGATTGTTGAAGCCGCGTTAAATCAAGCTTGGTTACAAGTGACTGAAAAATTTGGAGTCCCCACACATCTTGAAGGTCGAGACAGTAAAGGGTTTGCGGTTATAGGTTATGGCAAAGTGGGCGGTTGGGAGCTTGGCTATAATTCTGATCTTGATATTGTGTTTATGCATGATTGTGATGCCAATACATATACAAATGGTAAAAAAGAGATTGATGGACGTCAGTTCTATTTGCGTTTAGCACAGCGAATTATCCATATTTTCTCGGTACGAACCGCGTCAGGTATTTTGTATGAGGTTGATACACGCTTACGCCCATCAGGAGCATCTGGGTTACTTGTTAGTACCAGTGACGCTTTTGATGAATACCAAAGAAAAGAGGCGTGGACATGGGAGCATCAAGCGTTAGTTCGTTCTCGTATGATTTATGGTGATCCTATTTTACAGGATGCATTTAATACAACGCGCCATGAGATTTTATGCTTGAGACGTGAAAGTGCAAAATTACGACAAGATGTGGTCGAAATGCGTGAAAAAATGCGCGACCATCTGGGAAGTAAAAAACAAGGTCGGTTTATGTTGAAACAAGATGCCGGTGGCATTACCGACATTGAATTTCTCGCTCAATATCTTGTGTTAAACAACAGTCACGATAATCCTAAATTAACACGTTGGTCTGATAATGTTAGGATATTTGAAAGTCTTGCTGAACAAGGCGTGATATCTGAAAGTCTTTCATCAACGCTGATTGATGCGTATTGTGTCATGAGAAATGAGATACATCATCGCAATTTATTAGGGTTTGATGCCGATGTGGCGGATGATTGTTTTCTTGATGAGAAGAGTGCGGTAATGACTGCATGGAAAGATTGGCTTGAATAGTCGTTTATTTACCTAATGATTGGGGGTGATTAGGGTTATTTAACCATGAGTTCAGTAATCCTAAGTTGGCGCAGAACTTGCGTAAATGCTACCATTTATAAAGATATTATTTTTGATAGATAGCAACTGTGAGTAAACAGGTGATTGCTATTTACTGCCGGAGAAAAAAATGAAACCGACACTTCCGAATTATGATCAATCTGGTGTATTGATTGTAGGTGATGTGATGCTTGACCGTTACTGGGTTGGTCCTACAAGTCGTATCTCACCAGAGGCACCCGTTCCTGTAGTTAAAGTTGAAAATAATGAAGAACGTCCAGGTGGCGCAGCCAACGTAGCAATGAACGTTGCGGCGTTAGGCGGACAAGCACATTTGGTTGGCTTAGTTGGTGAAGATGAACCAGCACAAGCATTAACAACAACGTTAGAATCATTAAAAGTACATTGTGATTTTGTCGCGTTACCTAATTTCCCGACGATTACTAAATTACGAGTGATGAGTCGTGGTCAGCAATTGATTCGTTTAGATTTTGAAGAAAGTTTCCATGATATTCCTGCTGAACCGATCATTAGCCGTATGCAAGCGACGTTATCAAAAGTAAAAGCCGTTGTATTATCTGATTATGCAAAGGGTGCTTTAGAGCATGTGCAGCTGATGATCCAAGAAGCACGTAAAGCGGGTGTACCTGTATTTATCGATCCAAAAGGCGCTGATTTTGAACGTTATCGTGGTGCGACATTATTAACGCCTAATATGCTTGAATTTGAAACGGTTGTTGGCAAAGTAAAAGATGAAGAAGATTTAGTCGTTAAAGGCCAACAAATCATCGAAGAGTTTGACTTTGAAGCCTTACTGGTTACACGCAGTGAGCATGGAATGACATTGCTTCGTCGTGACATGGCGCCATTGCATTTACCGACGCAAGCTCGTGAAGTTTTTGATGTTACTGGTGCCGGTGATACGGTTATTTCGGTTTTAGCAGCATCAGTCTCAACTGGGAAACCTCTTGATGAAGCGTGTGCGTTAGCAAATGCCGCAGCAGGCGTTGTTGTCGGTAAGTTAGGCACATCAACACTATCAACGATTGAATTAGCTGAAGCGATTCATGGTAGCCAAGATTCTGGTTTTGGTATTATTAATGAAGAGCTACTGATCAGTGCGGTAAAACAAGCGCGTGAGCGTGGCGAAAAAGTCGTAATGACGAATGGTTGTTTTGATATTCTACACGCAGGTCATGTGTCTTATTTAAACCATGCAGCAGAGCTAGGTGATCGCTTGATCGTGGCTGTGAATACGAATGAATCAGTACAACGCCTAAAAGGCCCTGGTCGTCCTATTAATCCGACGGATCGCCGTATGGCGGTACTTGCAGGTTTAGGTGCTGTTGATTGGGTTGTTCCCTTCTCTGAAGACACACCACAACGTTTAATCTCTGAAGTATTGCCTACTTTATTAGTTAAAGGTGGCGATTATGAGATTAAAGACATTGCTGGTGGTGCTGAAGTGATTGCCGCAGGCGGTGAAGTGAAAGTATTAAATTTTGAAGATGGTTGCTCAACAACGGGAATCATTGAAGCCATTAAAGGTGGTAGAGGCTAATTTAGTTTTTACTCTTTAATCGCTAATAAAAAAGCCACATTATAAATAATGTGGCTTTTTTTATTTGATATCAGGTTATTTAGCTTGAGTTGTTTTACCCGCTTTTAGACCCATGTTGATATCGATAATATCTTGTTCGCTTAGTGTACCAACGGCTTGTTTTAGCTGAAGAACACTTAAAATGTAATCGTAACGAGCATTTGCTAGGTTACGGTTTGCATCGTATAAACGACGAGTTGAATCCAACACATCAACAATAGTACGAGTACCTACATCAAAGCCTGCTTCTGTTGCTTCTAATGCAGAGTTTGCTGAGATAACCGTTTGTCCGTAGGCTTTTAATGCACCAATAGAGGCATTAATGTTGTTATTGTAAGCACGAACATCTTTAGTGACTTCGCGGTATGTAGCTTCAAGATCTTGGCTTGCTGCGACATATTGGAATTCAGCTTGGCTTGTTAATGAACTTGTATTACCACCCGTGTATAGAGGGATATTTAAGTTAATGCCTGCGTTGATGTCACCGTAGTTACCGTCGTTTGCTGATAAGCCCGAATTGCTTTGGTCAGTATAATTATAACCAGCGTCTAATGTTAACGATGGCATGTGACCAGAGCTTGCTAAGGAGATGTTATCTTTTGCAATATCAGCACTAATGCGAGAAGCCAATAGGGTTAAGTTTTTCTTTTGAGCTTCTTCAATTAAAGTATCAGATGATTGTTCTGAAGGACTCGCAGAGAAACGCTTAGTATCTAATACACTTAGAGAGGTATGACCTAAACCGGTAATAACACGAAGATCTTCGTAGCTGTTTACTAGTTGGTTTTCGGTTAATACTTCATTCGCTAGTACGCTGTCGTATTCAGCTTGTGCATCATGAACATCCGTAATTGCGGATAGACCAACATCAAAACGTTGTTTTGTTTGTTCAAGTTGACGACCAACAGCGGCTTTTTCTGAGCGGACAAATTCTAGATTGTCGTTAGCACGTAATACATCAAAATAAGCCTGAGCAACACGTAAAATCACGTTTTGTTGCTCTGCTGCATAAGCAGAATCTGCTTGGCGAGCATTTTTCTCAGAAATATCTAAACTTACCCAGCTTGATTGTTGGTAAAGTTCTTGAGATAAATTAATACCTGCAGTTAATCGGTCATTATCTCTACGATCTTCATCACTACGTAATATGTTGTAACCTGCGGTTAAATCTATTTGTGGTAATAATGAACTTTGAGAAGAGTTCACCGCTTCAAATGCCGCATCTTTAGTCGCCGCAGCTCTTAATAATTGAGGGTCATTTTCTTTAGCTTGATTGTAGATTTGCGCTAGGTCATCAGCAGCAGCTAGAGAGCTGAAACTACCTAATGCCATTCCAATAAAAAGCGGAAGCAGTTTTTTCATGGTGGTTGATCCTGCAAAATTGTTTTATATAAAAATAGTACATAGAGTGTACCTTATCTCTATAGACTATGGCTGCAAAGATTACATTTTTTTACGTTTAATGAACTTTACCTATTGTAATAATGTGGAAAGGATCTAAAAAAAATGTAAGCATTATCAAAAAAAATGAGTTAAAAAATTGTTGCTCTGTATTATGAGTGATAAAACAGAGCTGAAATGTTGGGAAATAAAAATGAATTCATCATCAAGTATAGTACGAGCAAATCAATTTACGGTTGATGATGTTGATGTTGTATCGAAAAATTCGTTATACAACGGTTTTTTTAAAATGACCAATATTGCTTTTCGTCATCGGTTATTCAGTGGTGGTTGGAGCGATATTATAGAGCGTGAATTATTTGAACGCGGTCATGCCGTTGCTTTGTTGCCTTATGACCCGGTGACTGACAGTGTTGTTATTATCGAACAAATCAGAGTTGGGGCTTTAGAGTCGGCTTCTCCATGGCAATATGAAATCGTTGCGGGCATGATTGATAACGATGAGTCTGCGGAACAAGTCGCGATTAGAGAAACAGAAGAAGAAGCGGGGATTTCGGTCTCTAAATTAGAGAAAATATCACACTTTTACCCTTCGTCGGGTGGGTGTACTGAACAGTTAGATGTGTTTGTTGGTTGCATTAACTCATTAGAAGCCATCGGTATACATGGCCTCGAAGAGGAAGGTGAAGACATCAAGGTTCATGTTATGACTCGAGAAGATGCGTATGCTTTAGTGACTCGTGGCATAATTGAGAATGCAGCCACAATTATTGCGCTCCAATGGTTAGAATTAAATGTTTCTCGCTTAAGATCACAGTGGAACATGATAGAAAATGCGTAAATATCACGTTAATTTATCAGAGTTAATGCGAGTATATGAAACCAATTATGCCAAAATGGTGTCACTACTACCTAGGCCAGAAGTGATTGGTGCTCTTGCTAGTTATCGAGTATGTAAACAACAGTACCAGATAAAAGTATTGGAAATAACGGTATACACAACATTAGTTGAGCTTTACCAGATAGATGAAAACCCCGTGTACCCTTTGCCTAAATTAACCGTGAGACTGTATCACGACGCAAGAGTTGCCGAGGTTTGTGCTATTCAGCAATTGGCTTATATAAAAGCGAAATATGATTACCCGAATGGGAAGATGCTGCAAAAAGATGAAAAGCATCAATTGAATCAATTTTTAAGTGACTGGCTCACGTTTTGTTTGAAGAATGGGATAAGTCAGGAACCCATTTTTTTAGAGAAAAGTTAAAGAATTAAAAGGTTGTAGCTATTTTGCTGTCTGAAACACTACTTAATAAAAAAAACGGCCCAATTCGGTTGTTACAGATAACAGATACCCATTTATTTGCGCTCCCAGAAGGAGCGTTACTTGGCGTGCCTACGTTAAAAAGCTTTCAGAGTGTTGTCGAACAAGTTCAGCAACAGAGTCCTCATTTTGATGCAATTTTAGCCACTGGCGATATTTCTCAAGATCATACGGTTCAATCGTATCAGCATTTTGTTGAGGGCATTGAACCATTAAAAAAACCGTGTTACTGGCTTCCTGGAAATCATGATTATAAGCCGAGTATGGGGGGCGTTTTACCGTCACCTCAAATAAAAGATTGTGAACATTTGTTGATAGGAGAGCACTGGCAAGTTGTTATCTTAGACAGCCAAGTCGTGGGGGTTCCTCATGGCGCACTATCAACTGAGCAGTTACAGCTATTAGATTCTGCATTATCTCAACACTCCGAACGGCACAGTTTGATTTTACTTCATCATCATCCACTTCCTGCGGGTAGTGCATGGCTTGATCAACATCAGCTCAAAGACAATGAAGTGTTTTGGGAAGTGTTAGCCAAGCATCGTAATGTGAGTGGCATTCTGTGTGGACATATTCATCAAGAAATGGATTGTATTGTGAATAATATTCGTCTAATGGCAACGCCTTCAACATGCGTGCAGTTTTTGCCAGATTCGAATGATTTTGCTTTAGATTCAAAAGCACCAGGTTGGAGAACATTGGATTTATTACCCAATGGAGAGATCGTGACTCAAGTGTACCGCTTAGAACATTGTGATTTTTCGGCAGATGCAGATGCAGGAGGATATTAAGATGAAAAAGCCAAGTTTATTATTGTACATTCATGGTTTTAACAGTTCCCCATTGTCACATAAAGCTCAGGTCATGAGTCGTTATTGTAAAAATGAGCGTCCTGATATTCGCGTTATAACCCCACGCTTGCCTTCTTACCCTAAAGAAGCCGCTGAATTTTTAGTGAATCTAATTGAAGAATATAGATCTGACTATACGATTGGTTTAGTGGGAAGTTCACTTGGTGGGTATTTATCAACATGGTTAAATGATCAATATGGTTATAAAGCCGTCCTAGTTAATCCGGCGATTAAGCCTGACGAGTTGTTAGCGGATTATTTAGGTAAACAAGTTAACCCTTACACAAATGAAACGTATTTTCTTGAAGCGCAGCATATGGCTGAGTTACAAGCATTAGCAATAGTGACCATTAGTTCACCAGAAGATCTGTGGTTATTGCAGCAAGAAGGTGATGAAGTTTTAGATTATCGTCAGGCTGTTGAGAAATACGCACAAAGCAAACAAATAGTAGAAAAAGGGGGCGATCACAGTTTTGTTGATTTCGAACGCTATCCTGAACAAATAATTCAATTTCTAAATTTATAGTTACTGTTTATCTACAGTGAACACACACTAACTATACAATCTTTAATACAAAGCCACATATTTAGAGAGGAATAGGGGCGATTGCTTGACTTTCCTTTCTGCCTTTCAGACTATGTAACAAATTTTAAGAAGCCTTCCGAGATATGACTGAACAATATAATGCAGGAGCCATTGAGGTTCTAAATGGCCTTGAGCCCGTTCGTCGCCGTCCTGGTATGTATACCGACACCTCTCGCCCAAACCATTTAGGGCAAGAAGTTATAGATAACAGTGTCGATGAAGCCTTAGCCGGACACGCGAAAAAAGTTGAAGTAATTTTGCATGCAGATCAATCGCTTGAAGTGATTGATGATGGCCGTGGTATGCCTGTAGATATCCATCCAGTAGAGAAAGTCTCTGGTGTGGAGCTTATTTTATGTAAGTTGCACGCCGGTGGTAAATTCTCAGGTAAAAACTACGAATTCTCTGGTGGTTTGCATGGGGTTGGTATCTCGGTCGTAAATGCGTTATCAAAACGTGTTGAAGTGACAGTTCGTCGTGATGGCGAAATTTATGAAATTGCGTTTGAGCATGGTGAAAAAGTATCAGACTTAACTGTCGTTGGTACTTGTGGTCGACGTAACCGTGGTACCAGTGTGCATTTTTGGCCGGATACCAGTTACTTTGATTCACCTAAATTTTCGGTTTCTCGCCTTGTTAATAATTTAAAAGCCAAAGCGGTATTATGCCCAGGTTTAGAAATTGTTTTTAAAGACAAAGTAAACGATAAAGAATACCAATGGTGTTATGAAGATGGTTTAAAAGATTATCTTTTAGAAGGTGTCGCGGGTTATACCCTATTACCTGAAATTCCATTCACTGGTGCATTTTTAGGCAAAGGCGAGGCGGCTGATTGGGCGGTTACGTGGTTACCTGAAGGTGGAGAATTAGTTTCTGAAAGTTACGTTAACCTTATTCCTACTGCGCAAGGCGGTACACACGTAAATGGTATGCGCCAAGGACTTCTTGATGCAATGCGTGAGTTTTGTGAATTCCGTAACTTGCTCCCACGCGGGGTTAAATTAACCGCTGATGATATTTGGGATCGTTGTGCTTACGTCTTGTCGGTTAAGATGCAAGATCCACAATTCGCGGGTCAAACCAAAGAACGTTTATCATCGCGACAATGTGCTGCGTTTATATCTGGCGTACTTAAAGATGCTTTCAGCTTATGGTTGAACGAAAAACCACAAATCGCAGAACTTATCGCCGAAGCATGTATTGCTAACGCTCATCGTCGTATGCGTGCAGCGAAAAAAGTCGTTCGTAAGAAAATTGCTTCTGGTCCTACGTTACCAGGAAAATTGACCGATTGTTCAATTCAAGATTTGGCTCGTACAGAACTTTTCTTAGTGGAAGGGGACTCGGCGGGGGGCTCAGCTAAGCAAGCGCGTGACCGTGAATTCCAAGCGGTAATGCCATTACGTGGTAAAATTCTTAATACGTGGGAAGTCTCAGCGGATCAAGTGTTAGCCTCTCAAGAGGTACACAATATTTCAGTCGCGTTAGGTATTGATCCTGATTCGGACGATTTATCGGGATTACGTTACGGTAAAGTGTGTATCTTAGCCGATGCCGATTCAGATGGTCTTCATATCGCAACATTGTTGTGTGCTTTATATCTAAAACACTTCACGTCTTTAGTTCGTGCAGGTCACGTCTATGTGGCAATGCCGCCACTCTATCGTATCGACTGTGGTAAAGAAGTTTTCTACGCTCTTGATGAGGCAGAGAAAGAAGGTGTGTTAGATCGTTTAAGTAATAAACGTGCAAAAATTAATGTTCAACGATTTAAAGGATTGGGTGAGATGAACCCACTTCAACTTCGTGAAACAACCATGGATCCAAACACCCGTCGTCTTGTTCAACTGACCATTGATGATGATGAAAAAACTAATGAAATGATGGATATGCTTTTAGGTAAAAAACGTGCTGACGATCGTCGAGCTTGGTTACAATCTAATGGCGATCTGGCAGAGGTATAACAAATGAGTGCAGAAATGTCCTTAGAAGGTGTTGAACAGCTGCCGCTGCGCAAGTTTACAGAAGACGCTTATCTAAATTACTCCATGTACGTAATCATGGATCGCGCGTTACCTTATATTGGTGATGGTTTAAAACCGGTTCAACGTCGTATTATTTTTGCGATGTCTGAATTAGGTTTGTCTGCGAATGCAAAATACAAAAAATCGGCACGTACGGTTGGTGATGTACTCGGTAAGTATCACCCACATGGTGATTCTGCGTGTTACGAAGCAATGGTATTAATGGCTCAACCTTTCTCTTATCGTTATCCATTGGTTGATGGTCAAGGCAACTGGGGGGCTCCAGATGACCCTAAGTCGTTCGCCGCAATGCGTTATACAGAATCAAAACTGTCTAAGTTTGCCGACGTATTACTTGGTGAGATAAGCCAAGGTACGGTTGATTGGCAGCCCAACTTTGATGGGACGATGAAAGAGCCAAAAATCTTACCAGCACGTCTGCCTCATATATTACTGAATGGTATTATGGGAATCGCGGTTGGTATGGCGACAGATATCCCACCTCATAATGTACGTGAAGTGGCGAATGCGACCGTACATTTATTGGATAATCCCAAAGCGGATTTAGATGAAGTGATGAACTTTATCCAAGGCCCAGATTATCCAACAGAAGCGGAAATCATTACATCGCATTCTGATATTAAGAAGATTTACAGTACGGGTCGAGGCAGCGTTAAAATGCGCGCAGTGTGGCATAAAGAAGGCAGTGATATTGTTATTACTGCATTGCCACATCAAGTGTCGGGCAGTAAGTTATTAGAACAAATTGCCAATCAAATGCGAGCGAAGAAATTACCAATGGTAGACGATCTTCGTGATGAATCTGATCATGAAAATCCGACACGTATCGTGATTGTTCCTCGTTCAAATCGTATTGAAGCAGAACCATTAATGAATCATCTGTTTGCATCAACGGATCTTGAAAAGAGTTTCCGTGTAAACTTAAATATGATTGGTTTGGATTTACGTCCACAGGTGAAGGGCTTAGTTAGCATTCTTAATGAATGGATTGAATTTCGTCGCACCACGGTACGTAAACGTCTGCAGCATCGTCTAGATAAAATATTAGCGCGTTTGCATATTTTAGATGGTTTGCTTGCTGCGTATTTGAATATCGATGAAGTTATCGAAATTATTCGTACAGAAGACGATCCTAAACACGAGTTAATGACTCGCTTTGATTTAACCGCGATTCAAGCGGAAGCCATTTTAGAGATTAAACTTCGTCAGTTAGCAAAACTGGAAGAGATTAAGATCCGTGGTGAGCAAGATGAATTAGCGAAAGAGCGTGATCAACTTGAGAAACTGTTGGGTTCTGAGCGTCGTTTAAGTACGTTAATTAAGAAAGAAATCTTAGCCGATGCTGAAAAGTTTGGTGATGATCGTCGTTCTCCATTAATCGAACGTGAAGAAGCGAAAGCAATGACGGAACGTGATCTGATTCCAAGTGAAGCGATTACGGTTATTCTTTCTGATAAAGGTTGGATACGTCATGCAAAAGGTCATGAGGTTGATCCAACAACGCTAAACTTTAAATCTGGTGATAAATACCTTACTCATGCTCATGGTAAGAGTAATGCACCTGCGGTCTTTATCGGAAATAATGGTCGAAGTTATGCGCTTGAATCACATACATTACCGTCAGCAAGAAGCCAAGGCGAGCCAATTACAGGTCGTCTAAATATTACTGCTGGTAGCCAAATTACGCATGTAGTTATGGGTGAAGAAGATCAAACGTGGTTAATCAGTTCTGATGCGGGTTATGGTTTTGTCTGTAAAGGCAGTGACTTATTATCAAAGAATAAGAATGGTAAAACATTGTTAACGCTTCCTGATAATTCCTTAGTTATGAATCCAGAGACGGTATCGGATCTTGATAATGATGAGATACTCGCAATTACGAACGAAGGCAGAATGCTTCTGTTCCCTATCAAAGATTTACCTCAATTAAGTAAAGGTAAGGGAAACAAGATCATTAATATTCCAGCGGCTCGTTCTAAATCGCGTGATGAATTCTTGTCTTATTTATTGCCATTACCTCAAGGCGCAACGATTACCCTCTATGCCGGTAAGCGTAAATTAGGCTTGAAACCAAGTGATTTAGATAACTTCCGAGGTGAGCGTGGCCGTCGTGGTAGTTTGTTACCAAGAGGCTTACAGCGAGTTACTCGTATTGATATCAATGGTGATAATGGTTCTACAGAAGAGAGTTAAGCATTCTCGATAGAGCGATTGAATCGTCAATAAAAAATAGCGCATGATGAATGCGCTATTTTTTTATTTCGATTATTGGGGGTTAGTCCGCGGGGTCTTCTTCTATCATTAGTGGAATAGTTTGAGTCACCCCTTTTCGAATCACATCGACATTAACGTTAGTTCCTGGACGTAATTCAGTCACAATATCAATGACACTTTGTCGATTAGTGACTGTTTGCCCATCAATACTGGTAATTATATCCTGAGTCATAATGCCACTTTTTTCAGCCGGGCTATCAGGAGCAACCCCAAGAACTAAAATACCATTGATATTATCGGCATTCATTAAGCGAGCCATTGCTGGATTAATGTCTCTGCCATCAATGCCTATATAACCACGGATAACTTGACCATCAGCAATTAAGCGACGCATTATCTTATCTGCCAGTGCGTAAGGAATCGCGAAAGAAATCCCATAGGTTTCTAGCTCTGTGGCTTGTTGAAAAGAGGCGGTATTGATACCGACTAATTCTCCTCGAGTATTAACGAGCGCACCGCCTGAATTGCCGCGGTTAATCGCAGCATCTGTTTGAATAAGGCCTTGAGTACCATCAGAACTTAAAGCTGCACGACCCGTTGCTGAAATAATACCAAATGTGGTGGTCTGTCCTAAATTATAAGGATTACCAATAGCCAACACGACATCACCAATATCCGCTTGATATTTCGGATTTAAAGGGATCACTGGAAGGTTGGTGTCTTTAATTTGTAGAACGGCAAGATCGGTACGTTTATCTTTCCCAATTAATTGAGAATTAAACAATCGTCCATCTTGAAGGGCAACAATAATTTGATCGGCTTCTGCAACTACATGGTAATTGGTAATGATGTAGCCTTTATCGCTAACAATAACACCAGAACCAAGGCCTTCTGTATCTAGTCGTAATCGATCTTTATCATTATATTTACGGCTATAAATATTTACGACAGCAGGCGCAGCTCGACGTACCGCATCATTAAATGAAATTTGGTTACTGATTCGAGGTGTTTGTTGGTTCGTATCTTGTTCAGGCGTTATACCTGAGCGAAGGTTAGGAAAAGCAAGAAGTAATACAGCGGCAGTTACTGTGCCTATTACAGCAGAACGCAGTAAAAATGAGAGCATTGGCTTCCTAAACTTGTAAGTAATAAATGACAAGAAGTTAGGATAACATTAATGTTGCCAAGAAGTAGAGAAGAAAGAGCAGGCTCTGCTCATCGAAATGAAGAATAGAACCTACTTTTTATATTCTACCTATTAACGAATAACAAGATATAAGGTTTGCTTCCCACGTTGAATATTGAGAGCTAAAACGGGCGGTTTGCTGTCGAGTAATTGTCTAAATTGTTGCAAATTCTTAATCTGAGTTCGATTGACGCCAATAATAATATCGTCTTTCTGTAAGCCATAACGTTGTGCCATTGACCCTTTTTGTATTGCACTTACTTTTACACCCTTTATCGGATCTGACGATGCAGTATTTTTTAATTGAGCGCCTTTTAGTCCTTCATGTAGATTTTCTGCTTTTGTTTTTATTTGGTCGGCTTCTGCGAGAGTGGCAATAACAGTTTTCTCTTTGCCATCACGGATTAACCCTAAAGTGATTTTTTTACCGGCGCCAAGTGTGGCTACTTTGGCTCTCAGTTCCCCAAAACTTTGAATATTTTTTCCATTCAGGGAAATTAAAATATCGCCTGCTTTTATTCCCGCTTTTTCGGCAGCGCCATCGGGTAATACTTGGCTGACAAATGCACCGTGATTAGTGTCATAATCGAATGCTTCAGCAAGCTCAGCGGTGAGTTCTCCACCTTGAACGCCAAGGATCCCTCGCTTGACGTGACCAAACTCAATAATTTGCTCAGATAAGTTTCGAACCATGTTCGATGGGATGGCAAAACCAATACCGACATTACCGCCATTCGGACCTAAAATTGCGGTATTTATCCCAATCAGCTCACCATTAAGATTGACTAATGCCCCGCCAGAGTTACCGCTATTAATTGCTGCATCGGTTTGGATGAAGTTTTCAAAATTTTCAAGATTTAGTCCGCTGCGTCCTAAGGCTGAGACGATACCCGAGGTGACGGTTTGCCCTAAACCAAAAGGATTACCGATAGCAACACTGAAATCTCCCACGCGTAAATCATCTGAATCAGAAAGCACTATCTGTGTTAAGTCTTTAACTTCCTCTAATTTTAATAAGGCAATGTCTGACATTTCGTCACTGCCAATGAGTTCTGCTTTATATTCTCGGCCATCATGCAACTGAACGAGGATTTCTTTGGCATTATTAATGACGTGATGATTGGTAACGATATAGCCTTTTTGGGCATCAAGTATAACACCAGAGCCTAACCCTTTGAATGGGCGCTCTTGAGCTTGCTCTTCTGGGAAGTCTGGACCTAAAAAGAAACGAAATTGTTCTGGGATCTGACGTTTTGATAGTTGAGTCCCTTCGACAGAAATACTAACCACTGCGGGGGTTATTTTTTCGAGCATCGGAGCCAAACTTGGTAGCTGCTGAGAATTGACAGCAAGAGGAAGGGCAGCTTGAGTTTGAATTGGGGTGATGATGGTACTGATCGTTAACGTCAGTAAGCCTAAAATTAATAAAGGTTTCTTCATCTACATATACTCCATTTATAATAAAGATGTATATGTGAGACTTAGAAACCTTTAAAAAAGTTCATTGTAGTGTTTATTTATTATGCAATTTTATCTTCTTTCTTTGCGCTGATATCCATTAATGGTTCATCTTTAAGTAGACCGGTTGCGCCATTTGCATAATCTTTGGGTTGTTTGCTTACTTCTTCTTTTATATGAGCCACTTTCTTATTTAATTCAGGAGAAAGTGTCATTTCATCTAAACGAGCGGTAAATGGGTTATCTTGCTCTGGAAGATTTGGCATTAGCTCTTTAGATGTTGACGCCATGTGGTCATACATTTTATTAAAATCTTTTGCTAACGCTTCAAGCATTGTCGCGCTAGTTGCAAAGTGATCAACCAGCTCTTGTCGGTATTGCTCTAATTCATATTTTGATTTTTCTAAATCTTGTTTTAATGATTTTTGCTGTTTAATACCCGGTACAGTAAATCGAGAAATGATAAAGCCAATACTTATACCAATAGCTAAACCAATTAATGCGTATGTCCAAGCCATGAAGTGCTCCTTGTCATTTTATTATGCATGAGTAGGCATAAATGTGAGTAAGCCCACTCATAGTGTTTATTGCGATCATGCTACTATGAACAGAGTGAATCAACAAAAGAAAAGATAAAAACTGATGACACCATTAGAAAAATACCAGCTTGACCTTACGCAAGATACATTTCATCACGACAGTGCTCAGCAACACGCCGTAGAGTGTTTGGATGAGTTATATCATCGATTATTGCAACCAAAAACGACACCCAAAGCAGAACGAAAATCTTGGTTGTCTGTATTTAAAAAATCAGAACCTCAGACCGTCGTGCCAGAGAAAGGATTGTATTTTTGGGGAGGAGTGGGGAGAGGAAAAACGTATTTAGTCGATACTTTTTACGATGCCTTGCCTACTGAACGTAAAATGCGAGTGCACTTCCATCGGTTTATGCAGCGAGTTCATGATGAGCTTGGTGAGCTTCAACAACAAGCGGATCCATTGTTGATTGTGGCTGATAAATTTAAACAAGAAACCGATATTATCTGCTTTGATGAATTCTTTGTTTCTGATATTACCGATGCCATGATATTAGCGACATTATTAGAGGCGTTATTTGAACGAGGCATTGCCCTTGTTGCGACATCAAATATTGTCCCTCAGGAGTTATACCGAAATGGATTGCAAAGGGCGCGTTTTATTCCTGCTATTACGTTGATCGAACAACACTGCCAGATAGTTAACGTGGACAGTGGCATTGATTATCGTTTAAGGACGTTAGAGCAAGCTGAAATCTATCATTTCCCTCTCGATAGTTTAGCTCAACAAAATATGTTGGATTATTTCCATCAGTTAACGTCAGAAACGGAACATGAAGAGAAAGAGATAGAAATTAATCATCGGATATTGTCTGTGAATGCAGAAGGAGATGGGGTTGTGCATTTTGAATTCACTTCTCTATGTGAAAGTGCGCGCAGTCAACATGATTACATTGAATTGTCTCGTTTGTATCATACGGTTCTTCTTTCTAACGTTAAGGTCATGGGAGAGCTCAATGATGATGCAGCTCGTCGTTTTATTGCCATGGTTGATGAGTTTTATGAACGAAACGTGAAATTAATCATTTCAGCGGAAGTCCAATTAGCTGATTTGTATCAAAATGGACGATTAACCTTTGAATTTAAACGTTGTCAGTCAAGGTTGATTGAAATGCAAAGTCATGAGTATCTAGCAAAAGAACATTTATCTTAGTCGAAATGGGATGATTTTCTTTTGTTAACGTATTTATTTAGTGTGATAAGGCTCAAATTTCATTTTTTTTAATGTTTTTTACTGATATGTGAAAAATCTTCAAAAAAAAGGTGATTTTTTCTTCACGCTTCACTATAATCCTCCGACCCACCGTTACTGTACTGGCTTAATAGCCAAGAGTGCCAACCACTCGAAGGGGTGATGACTGGGCTCGAAAATATACAGTGGGAGCGAAAGCTCCTAATCAGTGAATTTATTTAATAACGGGTATCATTAGCATGAAAACTTTCGTTGCTAAACCAGCCGCTGTAAAGCGTGACTGGTATGTTGTAGACGCTGAAGGGAAAACTCTTGGTCGTATCGCAACTGAAATCGCATCTCGCCTACGTGGCAAGCATAAAGCAGAATACACTCCTCACGTAGATACTGGTGATTACATCATCGTTATCAACGCAGAGAAAGTTCGCGTAACTGGTAACAAAGCAGCTGGCAAGATCTACTACCGCCACTCAGAGTTCCCAGGCGGTCTAAAATCTATTTCTTTCGAGAAACTGATTGATCGTAAACCTGAAATGGTTATTGAATTAGCTGTTAAAGGTATGCTTCCACGTGGTCCTCTTGGTCGTGCTATGTACCGTAAACTTAAAGTTTACGCTGGCGTTGAACATAACCACAGTGCTCAACAACCACAAGTACTAGACATTTAACCGAGGATCATGGCAATGGCAGAGAATCAATACTACGGCACTGGTCGCCGTAAAAGTTCAGCAGCTCGTGTTTTTATCAAACCGGGTACTGGCAACATCGTAATCAACAAGCGTAGCCTTGAAGTTTACTTTGGTCGTCCAACAGCACGTATGGTTGTTAACCAACCTCTAGAGCTAGTTGAAATGACTGATAAACTAGACCTATTCATCACTGTTTCTGGTGGTGGTATTTCTGGTCAAGCTGGTGCGATCCGTCACGGTATCACACGTGCGCTTATGCAATTCGATGAAACATTACGTCCTGCACTACGTGCTGCTGGCTATGTTACGCGTGACGCTCGTTGCGTTGAACGTAAGAAAGTTGGTCTACGTAAAGCACGTAAGAAACCACAATTCTCTAAGCGTTAATATTACGCTTACCAAGTGGCTTTGTTTCAAAGCTACTTTGGTTATTGTGGAAAAAGCTCAGCATTTATGCTGGGCTTTTTTTGTTTTTGTGAGGTGTAAACATCTTTAGTTCTTGAATCCTTTCCTCTTTTCTTATCATTTCTCCTATCTCGACTTCAAAAGTAAATCTAGTTCACAAATGTTGCAAAAAAGTAGCTTTACCTTGTCAAAAAGTAAGGTTTTCTTTATCATTTATGGGTTAAAACAACAGCGTAATAATTATGAACAAATTCTTAGCTTTTTTTTAAAGCTTTGGACATCAATATTCTGTTGTTCCACACCTTAAAAAGTTAGCCGTAGCTCGACAATGTATGGACATAATAAAAACTATATAAAGAGCACATGGGAGAAAGTTGGATGAGCAATGCGCCAGTGAGTAATGGTCGACGTCGTTTCTTGACTGCAACAACAGCTGTTGTTGGTGGTTTAGGGGCAGCGGCGGTGGCCGTACCTTTTATTAAATCTTGGAACCCGAGTGCACGAGCCAAAGCGGCAGGTGCACCGGTTGAAGTCGACATCAGTAAGCTTGAAAACGGGCAAATGGTTCGTGTTGAATGGCGAGGTAAGCCTGTATGGGTTGTTCGTCGTTCAGAAGCACTTCTGCAATCATTAACTGAAATTGACGGACAACTTAGAGACCCATCTTCAGGTGAAGAGCAGCAACCTCAATATGCACAAAATGCATATCGCTCAATTAAACCTGAGATATTTTTAGCCGTTGGTATTTGTACTCACCTTGGTTGTTCACCTACCTATTTACCTGACAGTTTTAGTGAACAAGTTAAAGGAGTTAACTCTGGTTTCTTCTGCCCATGCCATGGTTCTAAATTTGATATGGCAGGTCGAGTATTCCAAGGCGTACCTGCACCATTAAATCTCGTGGTGCCAAAACACATGTACCTTAGTGATACTCGTATCCTAATTGGGGTTGATGACGGAGGGGAAGCCTAATGCAACCATTACTTGATTGGGTAGAAAAACGTCTACCTGCAATGAATGCCTATAAAAAGCATTTATCTGAATATCCAATGCCGAAAAACTTTAACTTTTGGTACTTTTTTGGCTCATTAGCAATGCTTGTACTGGTTAATCAGTTAATTACGGGTATTTGGTTAACAATGAATTATGTTCCTTCTGGAGAAGGTGCATTTGCTTCTGTTGAATACATCATGCGTGATGTCGATTACGGTTGGCTATTACGTTATATGCACTCCACTGGGGCGTCAGCTTTCTTTGTTGTGGTTTATCTTCATATGTACCGCGGTTTAATTTACGGCTCTTACCAGAAGCCACGTGAACTGTTGTGGTTATTTGGTATGTTGATTTTCTTAGTGTTAATGGCTGAAGCTTTCATGGGGTATTTATTACCATGGGGACAAATGTCTTACTGGGGAGCTCAAGTTATTATCTCTCTGTTTGGTGCTATCCCTGTTATTGGTGATGACCTAACACTGTGGATCCGTGGTGATTATGTTATCTCGGGTGCGACGCTCAACCGTTTCTTTGCCTTACACGTTATCGCTTTGCCGATTGTCTTATTGCTTTTAGTTGTTCTGCATGTTCTTGCTTTACATGAAGTCGGGTCAAACAACCCTGATGGCATTGAACTTAAAAAACCAAAAGCGAAAGATGACAAGGGTGAACATAAAACTCAATTTAAATTCCATGAGTATTATACGAAGAAGTACAACATTATTGATTCTGTTCCTTTCCATCCTTATGGAACGGTAAAAGATATGATCGGTGTTGCTGGCTTCTTATTCTTCTTTTGCTATGTATTATTCTTTAATCCTGAAATGGGTGGTTACTTCTTAGAAGGACCAAACTTTGAAGCAGCAAATCCACTGAAAACGCCAGAGCATATTGCCCCTGTGTGGTACTTCACTCCATTTTATGCAATCTTGCGTGCCGTTCCTGATAAGTTAATCGGTGTTGCAGCAATGGGTGCTTCAATTGTTGTGCTGTTCCTTCTTCCTTGGTTGGATCGCTGTAAAGTAAGGTCGTACCGTTACCGTAGTAAGTTGCATTTACTTAATATTGCGCAGTTTACTGTGAGCTTTATTGCTCTTGGTGTTTTGGGTTCATTACCTGCAACGTCACTGTATACATTGTTAGCTCAGATATTCAGCTTAACTTACTTTATGTTCTTTGTTCTTTTGTTTGTTTACAGTAAAAATGAAAAAACAAAACCATTACCAGAAAGGGTGACATTCAAATGAAAAAGTTGATTTTAGTACTTTTTGCTTTGTTGCCATCAATGGCAATGGCTGCAGGGTCGGGAGCGCCATTAGATAGCGCAAATAATGACATTCGTGATCAAGCATCTCTTCAAAATGGTGCTAAGTTGTTCATGAACTATTGTGCGGGTTGTCACTCTACTCAGTACCAACGTTACGGTCGAGTTGCTGAAGATCTTGGTATCCCTGTTGATCTAATGATGGATAATCTCGTGTTTAATCCAGATGCGAAGATTGGCGACTTAATGGAAAATGCGATACCAGAAGAACAAGCGGCTAGTTGGTTTGGCGCTCCACCACCAGATCTAACGTTAGTTGCTCGCGTTCGAGGTACCGATTGGTTATATACGTATCTACGTACATTTTATGCCGATCCAACTCGTCCATTCGGTGTAAATAACATGGTTTTCCCTAGTGTCGGTATGCCTCATGTTCTTCAAGAACTGCAAGGCGTAACAACCCCTATTTATGAAACCACTGTTGTTGATGGCGTTGAACATAAAATGGTTATTGGTGTGGAATCTGATGGTACTGGAGAGTTAACGGTCGGAGAGTTTGATGACTCTGTGCGCGATTTAGTTAATTTCTTGGAGTATTCAGGTGATCCAGTTCAGCTTGAGCGTCATCGTTTAGGTTGGTGGGTGATGGGATTCCTAGTGATATTCGCTTTTGTTTGTTATTTACTTAAGAAAGAATATTGGCGCGATGTCCATTAATCGTGATATTCTAGGTCGTTAATTGTATGCAATGGAGGCTCTGCCTCCATTGTTTTTGTGTCACTACTTATTTTTATACGAATGTTATAAAAAAATTAGCTGACTGGCACCAGAAAATGGTGCTTTTTGCTCCTTAGATAAATACCGGAGGGCTCAATGGCTGTTGCTGCCAACAAACGCTCAGTAATGACGCTTTTTTCAGACGCTTCTGACATGTACAGTCACCAAGTACGCATTGTATTGGCTGAGAAAGGAGTAAGTGTTGAAGTTGAATTGGTTGAACCATCCAACTTACCTGCAGAACTTGTAGAGTTAAACCCTTACAAAACGGTTCCAACATTAGTTGACCGCGAGCTTGCACTATATAACTCAAACATCATTATGGAATACTTAGATGAGCGTTTTCCTCATCCGCCATTGATGCCTGTTTATCCTGTCGCTCGTGGTAATAGTCGTTTGATGATGCACCGTGTTGAAACTAACTGGTACTCATTGGCTAAGATCATTGCTACTGGTACTTTTGAAGAATCAGAAGCGGCACGTGCTAAATTGCGTAATGATTTATTGATGTTAGGTCCTATCTTCGCTGAGTACACTTACTTCATGAGTGATGAATTTAGCTTAGTTGACTGTTATTTAGCTCCGCTGTTATGGCGTTTACCTTCTATGGGTATTGAGTTATCTGGTCCGGGTTCTAAAGAGATGAAAGTGTATATGAATCGTGTATTTGAACGAGATTCATTCCTAGCATCTTTAACTGAAATTGAACGTGAAATGCGTCTAACGAACTAATGGATATTAGTTCTATGATGCCTCGTCGCCCATATTTATTACGTGCTTTTTATGAATGGATTGTAGATAACGAGTTGACTCCTCATCTTGTTGTTGATGCCACTATGAATGGTGTTCGTGTACCTGAAGAGTTTATCCAAGATGGACAGATTATTTTAAATACTGCCCCTCACTCTGTTGGTAATTTAGAAATGGGAAACGAAGCGGTAACGTTTAATGCTCGTTTTAGCGGTCGTCCTCATTCGATCATTGTGCCAATTTATGCAATTCAAGCTATCTATGCCCGTGAGAATGGTGCTGGGACTATGTTTGAACCTGAAGAAGCTTATGAGATGGATGCAGATGAAGGTATCTTCGAAGAAGAATCATTAGATTCAACTGAAAATACGCTATCTGATGATAAACCCGAGCCACCACGCCCAAGTGGTCGTCCGAGTTTACGAGTCGTCAAATAAAAAAAGCCTGCATATGTGCAGGCTTTTTTGTATGTCTTTATTTATCTACTTTTCAACACTGCCGCCTTGGCCATATTCAAACGCTTTTATAACCCCTTTAACACCGGTTACGTTTCGTGCGATATCGGCTGCTAAATTGCCTTGCTCTTCAGTGACAAAGCCGACCAAAAATACTTCCTGAGCTTCAGTGTAGACGCTCACTTTAATCCCATTTAATTCAGAATCGGCTAACAATGACGATTTCACTTTGGTTGTGATCCAGCTGTCATTATTAATTTGAGTGAAAGTTAATAAAGGGCGAATTCGAATTTGATTATAAACGGTTTTAACGCCTTTAATTGTTTTTACTTGTTGCTCAAATTGTTGATTTATCTCTTTGTCTTTTGCCTGCCCCATAAGCAATACTTTACCGTCATAAGCAACAGCACTTACTCTCATGTTGTATTGGTAAGGGGATTTATTTGCTAATCCCGTCGCTTCTAACGCGCGATTCTTATCTGATAATTGTTCTTTCATGCTTCGGTGGTCAGTAACAACAGAAGCAGTGGTAGCCGCACCAGCAATAAATAGTCCTGCACAGCCTTGCAACAGTACGATAGAGAGCAACAATGCACTTAGTTTAAAGGCTTTCATGATATTTACTCTGTGTGCTGTGGGAAGAGGACTTGATCAACAAGATCACAAATACAATGCAATGTAACTAAATGAACCTCTTGAATTCGAGCTACTCGGTGTGATGGTATTCTTATTTCAACGTCTGATTCACCTAATAAACCAGCCATTACACCACCATCCATTCCTGTTAGTGCAATAATTGTCATGTCGCGACTTACGGCGGCTTCCATTGCTTTTAGAATGTCTTGGCTATTACCACTTGTTGATATGGCTAATAATATGTCCCCAGGTTGGCCTAATGCTCTCACTTGTTTTGAGAAGATCTCATCATAGTTATAGTCGTTTGCAATCGCCGTTAATGTTGATGTATCAGCCGTTAATGCCATGGCAGGAAGACTTGGTCGTTCTGTTTCAAAACGGTTTAGCAAACAAGAGGCAAACTGTTGAGCATTTGATGCAGAACCACCATTACCGCAGCAGAGCACTTTATTGCCGTTCAATAGCGTTGAAACCATCGCTTGAGAAGCATGCATAATATGATCTGGGAGTGCTTCCGCAGCCGCAATCTGGATTTGAATACTTTCAGTAAAGCTTTCTTTGATATGTTCTAGCATTGTTTACCCTTCAACAATAGCATTTTTGATCCAGTTGATGTCCTGACCTTGAGAGTGGATAGCAACTACATCAAATCTAAAAGATGTGTGTTCAACCGAGAGGCCATTTTTCATTAGCCAGAAGAGAGCGGTTCTTTGTAACTTGCGTTGTTTTTGCCATGTTACCATTTCTTGAGCAGAACCGTAATTTGAAGATGCTCGGTATTTTACTTCGACAAAAACGAAAGAATCTCGATCTCGCATAATGAGATCGAGCTCTCCTGTTTTTGAATAAAAATTACGCTCGATGAATGTGAGTTGATGTGTCTCTAAATAGCGCTTTGCCATCAACTCATAATATTCACCTTTAATTCGTTTATTCGGTTTCTTCTCCATGAATAGCCCAACTCATTTTTCGTTGAATCACACATTCTTGGTTAATGCTTAACTCACCGGTTTTACCTTCCATTTGATAATTATCCACCGCTTTCATCTGTGGTAATTCGGTAATTAGTTGGTAAGCATCCATACCAAGTGCGTGAAGTCGAGTTTCACCATTACTGCTGTCAGGCCATAGTTTTTCAAACTGAACATTAAAACTGTGGTTTTCATTTGTCAGTAGTGGAATGTCACTGAATTCAACACCACGAATTTCAGCTAGCTGTGTTTGACGTCCATTGTTACTGCGTGAACTTGCGTATAATTTAGGTGGTGTAATACCTGGATTAATCGCCACTTCAATAAATGGTTTTAGTAGCGTTAATTCACCACTGGTTGCAATCATATAGACCGCATCAATATCGCGACGACTGCGTGGTTGAGATTCTAAATCAATACCAGCTAAGGCGTTCATTTGGTAAATACGAGCTTGGCTGCTTTCAAGGCCAAATACGCTGTTCACTTTTTGTTGTAACTGTGCTTTTGAACCAAAGTAACTTGTCGATGGTTTTTGTGACGTTAATTGGAACCATTTATCACTGAATGCTTGATTCAAACGTTCACCCATTCTTCCTTGCGGAGCAAGAAACAAGGGATGTTTGTGACCAAGTTTAAATAAGTGAATGGCTGCTTGCTCTACTTCTTGTTCCGGAGATAGAGTGAAATAGCAGCTGTTTTTATCAACATTAATTTCGCTTGGAATATTAAGCGCGAGTTGCGGAATGTCTGCTGAATTTAAGGTCTGAAACTCTTCAATTTCACTGCGAATTAGCGGGCCAACCACAAATTGAATTTGCTCTTTATCAAGGATAGGAAGAATCTCTGACATTGGGGTTACTTGAGTGTCGATAATTTTTAATGTAGTGAAATCGTCACGTTCTTTATCTTCCATCATGGCATTAATAAAGCCATCGCGTACACGCATACCTTGTGGTCCAAAGCGACCAGTCAAAGGAAGAAGTAAAGCGACATGCTCTGGACGAACAATATCTAATGCTAATATATCTAATACTTCTTGTGGAGTGTAAGTCGCTGCAGGATGCATTGGATTTGCTTGTAACCAGTCTTTAAATGCTTGCTGCAAACGAACAGGAGAATGTTTTAGCGTGTCTGAATAGGTTGCTAATTGGACCCAGCCATGAAGAATGTTTTCTTTTTCGTCAAGTTGTATTGCTTGAAGGCTTGCGCTATTTAGTGATGAAATATTCGTCCATACTTGTGACCATAATTGCGCTTTTTGATCTTGGGCTTTAAAAGGTTCTAATTGAATGAGCTCTCTTGCCGCATTCAGATTGTCGCCATTAAATAAATACAGTTCATGACGAAGTTCGTAGTACTCAATCCATTGTGAGTTTTCTAGTTTCCACCAAGCTTCAAAATTTAGTTCTTGCAACGCTTGAGTGTATTTATTTTGTGACTTCAGTTGCTCTGCTTTTATTAACTGAATCTCAGCGATTTGAGCTGGGGATAAATCCATCGTAGCTAAACGCGTAAGTAAATTTTTAGAGAGCTCTGTATTCTGTTCTTGTACCGCGGCCTTCAATGCCATGATAAGTAAGTCAGCTTGTAAGTTACCTTGTTGCTGATCGGCTTTTAGAATATAAGCAGAACTTGTTTCTGATGGCGATTGAGTGATATCAAGACGCTCAGGGGATGTCGGTGAGCTTGAACACGCGGCTAATGTTAGCGCTAAGGCTACAGGAGCAACAAGGCGTGTTACACTGTTCTTTCTAAAGGTCATATTTGCCATGGGTAATATACTGGTCCTACTTAAAAGGGCTGTTTTTACTATGGATGCGAATCACCCGAACAGCTAAAATATTATTTTCATTATAGTGATGTCTACTTATATTCCCTATATTAATCGCAGAAGAGATAGTAAACAAATGACAGATCACAATTTATCTGTGGTAGAGGCTGCAACTTTGTACATTGTACCTACCCCAATCGGTAATTTAGGCGACATAACCCAACGCGCTTTGGATGTTTTAAAATCCGTAGACTTGATTGCGGCTGAAGATACCCGACATACAGGCAGGTTATTGTCTCATTTTGGCATTTCTAGTCAAACGTTTGCATTACATGATCACAATGAACAGCATAAAGCAGACCTTCTAATCAGTAAATTACAAGAAGGTAAATCTATTGCTCTTGTCTCAGATGCGGGAACGCCACTGATCAGTGACCCAGGTTACCACTTAGTAAACCGCTGTCGTCAAGCAAATGTCAATGTTGTCCCATTACCTGGCGCTTGTGCTGTTATTACTGCATTGTCGGCTGCTGGTTTACCTTCTGATCGATTTAGTTTTGAAGGTTTCTTACCCCCGAAAAGTAAAGGTCGTCGAGATAAATTTGAAGAAATAGCACAAGCAGAACGTACGTGTATTTTTTATGAATCACCACATCGAATTATGGATTCATTAGACGACATGTTGACAGTACTTGGTGCTGACCGACAGGTTGTCTTGGCTCGTGAATTAACAAAAAGATATGAAACCATTTATGGCGCACCACTGGGTGAGTTGATTGAATGGGTTAAAGAAGACGAAAATCGCAAGCGTGGAGAGATGGTTTTACTTATCCATGGTTTTAGAAGTGAAGCGAAAGATGAACTGCCATTTGAAGCAACTCGCTCTGTTTCTATCCTTGTAAAAGAGCTTCCGCTTAAAAAAGCAGCGGCGATGGCGGCTGAAATACACGGAGTGAAGAAAAATGCCCTATACAAATGGGGTTTAGAGCATTTAGATTAAGAGAATCGAGAAAAAGGGTGGTAAGTTATAACTGACTCTTATATCATTCGCTTCAGGAGCTGACTCGGTAATCGCTGCTTCATTCAAGTCCTTAGGGAAACTGGTGAAGGGGAGGAAAGTCCGGGCTCCATAGAGCAGGGTGCCAGGTAACGCCTGGGAGGCGCAAGCCTACGACAAGTGCAGCAGAGAGAAAACCGCCGATGGCTTAATCTTCTTTTATTCTTCGGGATAGGGAAGTAAGCACAGGTAAGGGTGAAAGGGTGCGGTAAGAGCGCACCGGGCGTCTAGTAATAGTGCGTTGCAAGGTAAACTCCACCCGGAGCAAGATCAAATAGGCCCTCACATAGCATTGCTCGTGTTTGGGGGCGGGTAGATTGCTTGAGCCTGTGAGCGATTGCAGGCCTAGACGAATGGTTACCACCGCGCAAGCGGGACAGAACCCGGCTTATATGTCGGCTCCTAACTTAGCCCACCATAAAACTATTTCGGTAGTCTTATGGTGGGCTTTGTGCTTTCTGCTACATTGGTTTAGAATTATCACTAATTTGACACACACCACTGTATTTTTAGTTTACACTTCTAGCTAAAATTCAGTCGCTTATTCTCATTATTACGGTAGTAAATACTCACTATGTCTGAACAATTTCAACACGTATCCGTTCTTCTTCATGAATCTATTGATGGTTTAGCGATTAAACCTGATGGTATCTATATTGATGGTACTTTTGGTCGCGGTGGTCATAGTCGTCAAATTTTATCTCGATTAGGTGAAAACGGACGTTTGTACAGTATAGACCGTGATCCTCAAGCAATCGCTGAAGCGAAAACCATTACGGATCCTCGATTCAACATTATTCATGGACCATTCTCGGGTCTAAAAGGGTATGTTGAAGAGTTAGGTTTAGTGGGACAAATTGATGGTGTTTTACTTGATTTAGGTGTGTCATCACCACAGCTCGATGATGCAGACCGTGGTTTTAGCTTCATGAAAGACGGCCCATTAGATATGCGTATGGATCCAACCTCTGGAATGCCGGTATCTCAATGGTTATTGACTGCCGATGTTGAAGATATTACTTGGGTTATTCGTGAGTTTGGCGAAGATAAGCACGCATGGCGCATTGCTAAAGGTATTGTTGCTTACCGTGATAACGAAGAGAATGAGCCGTTAACTCGTACTGGTCAACTCGCTAAATTAATTTCTGATGTTGCGCCTAAGAATTTTAAAGAGAAAAAGCATCCTGCGACTCGTACTTTCCAAGCATTCCGCATTTATATTAATAGTGAATTGGATGAGATTGATACGGCGTTAAATGGCGCTCTTGATGTGTTTGCTGAGGGTGGACGTTTGTCTGTGATTAGTTTTCATTCATTAGAAGATCGCATGGTTAAGCACTTTATTCGTAAAGAAAGCAGAGGTCCACAAGTCCCTCATGGTATTCCTCTGACTGAAAACCAAATTAAAGCATTAGGCAGTGCAAAAATGAAGCCTATTGGTAAAGCCATTAAACCTACCGTTAATGAAGTTGATGTTAATGTTCGCTCGCGTAGTTCTGTTCTACGTATCGCTGAGCGCTTATGAGCCACAAAGCATCATCACAATCCAGTTTAACTAAAATGATAGGTCTAGACTTAATAGGTGTAGGCCGTTTTCACTCGATCTTATTAATGTTTCTTTTTATCAGTGCTATTGGTGTTGTTCTTATCACTCATAATACTCGTCAAATGGCCGTGAAAAGTGAAAATTTATTACTTGAGAAAGATATTTTAGATGGTGAATGGCGAAATTTGATATTAGAAGAAAGTGCACTCGCAGAGCATAGTCGAGTGCAGTCTCGTTCCATACGTGAATTAGATATGGAAAGACCCTCCCCGGATAAAGAAGTCATAATAAAACTACGATGAAATTACCAAGTAGAAAGACAAATAATAAACGTATAAGCAAAGCGCCACCGACTTTAATTCAGTGGCGCTTTGGCGTTATTGTTTTTTTTGTTTTTCTTGCTTTGGCTATTTTGATTGCTCGTGCGGCTTATATTCAAGTAATCGAACCAGATAACCTTATTAAACAAGGTGATATGCGTTCTATTCGAGTTAAGACAATGCCTTCTGCTCGCGGTATTATTTCAGACCGAAATGATGAGCAACTTGCGGTGAGTGTCCCTGTTGATGCGGTGTGGGCTGATCCTGTCGCGATCTATAAAGCGGGCGGTTTAGTTGAAGTTGATCGTTGGCATGCTCTGGCTGATGTTCTTGGTTTAAAACGTACCGAATTACTCTCCAAAATAGAAAAGAATAAAAAACGCCGTTTTATCTATCTTCAGCGTCAAATTTCCCCTGCGGTTGCTGCTTATATTCGAAAATTAAAACTCGCCGGTATTGGTTTAAAAGCGGAATCTCGTCGGTATTATCCTTCGGGTGAGATCAGTGCTCATGTTATTGGTGTGACGGGGATTGATAGCCACGGCCTTGAAGGTGTGGAGCGAAGCTATGATGGCTGGCTAACCGGTGAACCAGGTCGTCGTACAGTGCGAAAAGATCGTTACGGTCGAGTGGTTGAAAATATTTCGTTAAAAGAGAAACAAGAAGGTAAGCCATTAACGTTAAGTATTGATCAACGTTTACAAGCGATTGCTTATCGTGCGATTAAACAAGCCGTTTCAGACTTTAGAGCCATGTCGGGTTCTGTTGTCATGATTGATATTAAAACGGGTGAAGTATTAGCAATGGTTAACGCCCCGTCTTACAACCCAAATGACAGAAGTCAGTTACAAAACTTTAGAATGCGAAATCGTGTTATTACCGATACGTTAGAGCCAGGCTCAACCGTTAAACCTTTTGTCGTATTAGCGGCGCTTGATAGTGGCACTGCAAACCTAAATACGATTGTGGATACTGGTAATGGCATTATGCGAATTGGTGGAAGTCGAGTTCGTGATAGCTCTAAAGTGGGTAAAGCGAACTTAACTACTATTTTAAAAAAATCGAGTAACATCGGTGTGGCGCACTTGGCGTTAAATATGCCCTTACAAGAACTATTGGCGGAATACAGTGCGGTTGGTTTGGCAGATCCTTCTGGATTAAGTTTGATTGGTGAAGCAACGGGTATATTCCCTGATCGCCGTCGTTGGTCTGATTTTGAAATTGCCACTCTTGCATTTGGTTACGGCCTTTCTGTTACTCCCATTCAGTTAGCTCATGCGTATGCAACATTGGGTGCTTATGGTGAATATCGTCCGCTTTCTATTTTGAAAACGACGGGACCCACTCCGGGTAAACAAGTGGTTAATCGTGAACACGCTAAAGCGGTATTAGCGATGATGGAAACGGTAACTCAACCTGGAGGTACAGCGACTAAAGCGGCCGTTCCTGGATACCGAGTTGCTGCGAAAACAGGGACATCTCGTAAAGCGGTTCGCGGTGGCTACAGTGATGAATATATGACGGTAACCGCGGGTGTTGCTCCGGTAAGTAATCCTCGAATTGCTCTGGTGACGATAGTGAATCAACCGCAAGGCGATGAATATTATGCGGGTCAAGTCGCTGCGCCTATTTTTGGTCAGGTGATGAAAGATGCATTACAAATATTAAATGTAGCCCCAGACGAAAGTACCGTAAAACATATCGATGTATTGAATTAGGAAAAGGATGATGCAGTTATCTGAATTATTGTTGCCTTGGTGTGAATTAAATCAAGCCGTAGAAATATCATCCATGACATTGGACAGTCGCAAAGTAACCACTGGTTGCCTATTTGTTGCGATTAAAGGCCACGCGGTCGATGGCCGACAGTTTATCCCTGTTGCGATTAAGCAAGGAGCATCGGCGGTATTGGCTCAAAGTGATGAGGTTAATCAGACGGGAACCATTAATTTTCTCGATCAGACCCCTATTATTTATCTCGATGCGCTATCGATAAAACTCAGCGCGGTCGCTGGGCGTTTTTATCATGCTGAACAAAGAAAAATGCAGTTGGTTGGCATTACTGGAACCAATGGAAAAACAACCATATCGCAAATTATTGCTCAATGGGCCACATTACTTGGTAAACCAGCTGGAGTCATGGGGACGACGGGCAATGGATTATTAACCGATCTGAAACCTGCGTTAAATACGACGGGTAGCCCAATAGAGATCCAACAGACATTAACGGGTCTTGAAAATATAGGGGCAAAGCTAACCGCATTAGAAATATCTTCTCATGGATTGGTTCAAGGGCGTGTTAATGCCTTGAATTTTGATGCTGCTGTATTCACTAATTTAAGTCGTGATCACTTAGATTATCATGGTGATATGGCAAATTATGCTGAAGCAAAAAAACTGTTGTTTACCTCTCACCGTCCTAAATATTCAATCATTAATGCCGATGATACTGTGGGTGCTTCTTGGTTAAAAGAATTGCCTAATGCTGTCGGGGTATCATTGAACGAAGGTAATCTTTCTTTTCATTCAGGGAAAAAAGTGTTTGCAACTTCTGTCATTTACTCTACGGATGGAATTCAAATATCTCTGAATTCTGATTGGGGAACGGCGGATCTTTCTGTTCCGTTGATCGGTGCGTTTAATGCCAATAATATTTTAGTCGCTTTTGCTACTCTTCTATCGCTTGGTTACGACATAACTGAATTAGCGGACGCTGCTCCTAAATTAACCGCGGTTATTGGACGAATGGAGCTTTTCAGTTCTGAAGGTAATGCGAAAGTGGTTGTGGACTATGCGCATACTCCAGATGCTTTAGATAAAGCCTTGCAAGCCCTTCGAGTTCATTGTGAAGGCAAGCTGTGGTGTATATTTGGTTGTGGCGGTGATCGAGATACGGGCAAGCGTCCGATGATGGCTAGTATTGCTGAGCAACAAGCTGATGTGATTATTTTAAGTGATGATAATCCTCGTTCAGAAGATCCAAGTTTGATTACTAAAGACATGTTAGCCGGTTTGAACCAACCAGACATTGCACACGTGATACATCAGCGTTTTGATGCATGCCAGTTTGCTCTCTCTCAAGCAAGTAAGCATGACATTATTTTATTGGCAGGCAAGGGGCATGAAGAATATCAAGTGCTTGCTATAGAAACGATTCATTATTCTGATCGTGAAACTGCGCAGAAATTATTAGGACTATCATCATGATCTTAATGTCATTGAATGAAGTGGCGAACATTTGTCAGGGACGTTTGAATGGGGTAGATACCTCGATTTCAAGCGTGTCGACTGACAGTCGACATATTGAGGCTCAAGGGCTGTTTGTTGCGCTGATTGGTGAGCGATTTGATGCCCATTCTTTTGTCTCAGTGGCTGAAGAACAAGGTGCGGTTGCTTTACTTGTTTCACATGAGGTTGATTCTTCATTACCTCAAGTGATCGTTAGTGATACGGAAAAAGCGCTTGGGTTACTCGGTCAATATGTTCATCAGCAATGCCATTCCTTTACCATTGCTTTAACTGGCAGCTGTGGCAAAACCACGGTAAAAGAAATGTTAGCGTCTATTTTAAAACGTTCTGGTGAAGTGTTGGCGACAGCGGGTAATTTTAATAATGAAATCGGCGTGCCATTAACGTTGTTACGATCTCAACCAAGTAATGATTTCTCTGTTATTGAACTCGGCGCTAATCATCAAAATGAAATCGCTTATACCACACAACTGGTTCGTCCTGATGTCGCCTTAGTCAATAATATTGCGGCGGCACATTTAGAAGGATTTGGTTCGATAGAAGGGGTTGCGAAAGCAAAAGGTGAAATCTTTGAAGGTCTAAAAGAAAATGCGACGGCTATTTATAATTTAGACAGTAATGGATTGCCTCGCTGGTCTGATTTATTTGAAAACAAAACGGTATTGAGTTTTTCACAAGAAAATAATCAGGCTGACTTTCATGCAAGTAATATAGAGGTCAATGGTCTTGGTGCTTCTTCATTTACATTGAATACGCCGGTAGGAAGCATCGTGGTTTCACTCACGATTATTGGTAAGCATAATGTATCAAATGCGGTAGCGGCTGCGGCGTTAGCTGTTCAAGCTAACTGTACATTAGCTGATATTCAACAAGGCTTACAATCGCTTGAAAATGTAAAAGGAAGGGTTGCTGTTGAGGTTTTACCTTCTGGTTTGAAGGTGATCGATGATACTTACAATGCCAGTGTTCCTGCGATGAAAGCCGCAGTGGACTTACTTGGTGGCTTTAATGGCAGTCGTTGGCTGGTTTTAGGTAATATGGCTGAGCTTGGTAAAGAAAGCCTTGCACTTCACCGTGAAGTTGGTGAATATGCTGCCCCATATCAATTTGAGCAAGTAATAACGTTTGGTGATGATACCAAGGTGATCAGCGAATTATGCAATGGTCGACACTTTGAGTCTCGTAACGAATTAAATGCCTATTTATTGCAAGAATTACAATTAATTAAACATAATGAGGTTACCGTGCTAGTAAAAGGTGCCAATAGTTCACGTATGAGCGAAGTAGTTTTAGCTCTTAAGGAGTGTCAGTAATGATTATCTGGTTATCTAACTTTCTAGAGCAATATTTCCCATTTTTTCGTTTATTCGAATACCTTAGCTTTCGAGCTATTTTAAGTATTATTACCGCATTATCTATTTCGTTATGGATGGGGCCTAAACTGATTCGATGGTTACAAAACCTTCAAATCGGTCAAGTAGTACGTGATGATGGTCCTGAATCTCATTTCAGTAAGCGCGGTACGCCAACCATGGGCGGTATCATGATATTAACGGCTATTACGGTCACTGTCTTCTTATGGGCAGATCTTACAAACCCTTATGTTTGGGCGGTCATGTTTGTATTGCTAGGCTATGGTGCCGTTGGTTTTGTTGATGACTATCGTAAAGTGGTTCGTAAAAATACGGACGGTTTGATTGCTCGTTGGAAGTACTTCTGGCAATCAGCCATTGCATTAGTGGTTGCGTTTGCTTTATATGCTTATGGTAAAGATACGGCGGCAACACAGCTCGTTGTTCCTTTCTTTAAAGATATTATGCCGCAACTTGGTTTAACTTATATTTTGCTAACCTACTTTGTTATTGTCGGTACAAGTAATGCAGTAAACCTAACGGATGGATTGGATGGTTTAGCTATCATGCCAACGGTATTTGTTGCCGCTGGTTTTGCTTTTATTGCATGGGCGACAGGTAACGTACAATTTGCGAATTACTTACATATTCCACATATTTCACAAGCAAGTGAGTTGGTTGTTGTCTGTGCTGCGATTGTCGGTGCTGGATTTGGTTTCTTATGGTTTAACACTTACCCTGCACAAGTATTTATGGGCGATGTTGGTTCATTAGCACTGGGTGGCGCACTAGGTACGATAGCGGTTTTAGTACGTCAAGAATTCCTTTTGGTTATCATGGGTGGTGTATTTGTTGTAGAAACACTTTCTGTAATTCTACAAGTTGGCTCATACAAGCTACGTGGTCAACGTATCTTCCGTATGGCTCCAATTCATCACCATTATGAATTGAAAGGGTGGCCAGAACCGCGTGTAATCGTGCGTTTTTGGATTATCTCTATGTTATTGGTTCTTATTGCATTAGCGACATTGAAGGTACGTTAATATGACTGGTTTTGGTGGTGTAAAAAACGTTGTTGTGGTTGGCTTAGGAATGACTGGGTTATCTGTTGTTAAGCATTTGCTGAGACAACCAGAAGCGTTAATAGTCAAAGTTATTGATACTCGTGAAACGCCACCAGGCCAAGAACAATTGCCTGAACAGGTTGAGTTGCATTCTGGTGGTTGGCAACAAGATTGGCTGTTAGACGCCGATCTTATTGTTACTAACCCAGGTATTGCGCTTGCTTCTTCTCAATTACAACCAGCCATTAAAAAGGGCACGCCAGTTGTTGGTGATATTGAATTGTTTGCGTGGGCAGTGACGGCCCCTGTAATTGCAATTACCGGCTCTAATGGCAAAAGTACGGTCACCGATTTAACCGGTGAAATGGCCAATGCTGCAGGGGTTAAAACCGCTGTCGGTGGTAATATCGGCTTTGCTGCGTTAGATCTATTAGAACAAGATGCCGATCTTTATGTACTGGAACTATCCAGTTTTCAACTCGAAACTACATCATCATTAAAGCTAAAAGCCGCCGCATTTTTGAATCTATCTGAAGACCATATGGATAGATACCAAGGTATGGAAGATTATCGTCAAGCTAAGTTGCGTGTATTTGATCATGCCGATGTTTGTATTGTTAATCGTGATGATAAAGAAACTTACCCAGATACAGCAGATAAAACGTTAATTAGTTTTGGGTTTGATACCAGTGATGAGTACGGTTGCATTGAAGAAAACGGTCGGCTGTTTTTAGCTAAAAATAACACACCTATTATTGCTGCCAATGAGCTTGGTCTTGTTGGTAAACACAATATTGCTAACAGCCTTGTTGCTCTTGCTTTACTTGATGCTGCAGGTGTTAATACCAATAAAACATTAGATACGTTGAAGCGTTACAATGGATTAACGCATCGCTGCCAAGTTGTCGCTGAAATGAATGGTGTTCGATGGGTTAACGATTCTAAAGCAACCAATGTGGCGAGTACACTGGCTGCACTTTCTGGTCTTAGTATTGATGGGAAACTTCATTTGTTGGTTGGTGGTGTTGGTAAAGGGGCTGATTTTTCGGAATTATCGCCAGCATTGAATAAATTGGATTTAATGATGTATTGTTTTGGCGAGGATGGCGTGCAATTCATGCCTTTAGATCCTCGATCTCGATTATGCCAAACAATGGATGAGGCGATTGAGTTATTATCCCCTGAATTAACATTTGGAGATATGGTAATGCTTTCTCCTGCATGTGCCAGTTTTGATCAATATGCTAACTTTATGGCAAGAGGCGATGCATTTACAGCATTAGCTAAACACTATTCAACTGAGAAATAATTTTGGTTATTGAGCGAATTAAGCACTTAGCTTCTCCATTACAAGATTGGGTATTTACCCCATCACCTAAAGTTATGTTTGATCGTCAATTGATCTGGATTGCCTTGGGTTTGATGTTAACGGGTTTAGTGATGGTTGCTTCTGCTTCTTTTCCTATCAGTACTCGTCTGACTGGTCAGCCTTTTCATTTTATGATGCGACATATGTTATTTGTGTTTTTAGCATTAAGCATCTCCTCGATTGTTTTACGTATAGAATTGAATAAATGGCTTAAGTATAGTAGCCATTTATTGTTAATTTCTCTTTTACTCCTTGCGGCTGTTCTTGTTGTGGGAAAATCTGTAAATGGTGCCGCTCGTTGGTTACCTTTAGGTATTTTTAATTTACAACCAGCGGAAGTCGCAAAACTGTCTTTATTTGTTTTTATCGCTGGGTATTTAGTTCGACGTCATGGTGAGGTTAGAGACAGTTTTCGTGGATTTGTTAAGCCTTTATTAGTCTTAATCACGTTGGCTTTTTTCCTTCTAATGCAGCCCGATTTAGGGACAACTGTTGTGATGTTTGTCACTACGATTGCGATGTTGTTTATTGCTGGGGCGAAACTTTGGCAATTTATTGCGTTAGTGATGGGCGGAATTTCGTTAGTTATCGTTCTTATTCTTGCTGAACCCTATCGTATGCGCCGAGTTACTTCTTTTCTTGACCCGTGGCAAGATCCGTTTGGTAGTGGTTACCAATTGACGCAATCTTTGATGGCGTTTGGACGAGGTAGCTGGTTTGGTGAAGGATTAGGTAATTCGATTCAAAAATTGGAATATTTACCAGAAGCTCATACTGACTTTGTATTTGCGGTTATCGCCGAAGAGCTCGGTTTTGTTGGTGTGTGTTTGGTGTTGTGTTTGATTTTTGCACTCGTATTTAAAGCGCTTTTAATTGGTCGAAAATGTCTTGCACATGACCAACGATTTGGTGGTTTCTTAGCGTTTGGTATTGGTATTTGGTTTGCGTTCCAAACGTTAGTTAATGTTGGTGCTGCTGCGGGTATTGTCCCGACAAAAGGTCTTACATTGCCATTGATTAGTTATGGCGGTTCAAGTTTAATTATTATGTCTGTTGCGGTGTCTTTACTTATTCGTATTGATCATGAGTGTCGTGTTTATCTAGCAAACGAGCCACCTCGGAGTGAAAATGAAGAACAAAAATAAACGTTTATTAGTGATGGCTGGTGGAACGGGCGGACATGTGTTTCCTGGATTGGCTGTTGCAAAACAATTACAAAGTGAAGGGTGGGAAATCCGCTGGCTTGGAACAGAAGATCGGATGGAAGCTGATCTCGTACCAAAACACGGTATTGAAATCGATTTCATTAAAGTGAAAGGATTACGCGGGCAAGGGCTTAAAAAACTATTAATCGCTCCTTTTCAAATTCTTGGTGCTATTTCACAAGCAAAAAAACACATTCAAGCATGGCAGCCGGATGTCGTTTTAGGCATGGGGGGCTATGTGAGTGGTCCTGGTGGCATTGCGGCATGGTTATCTGGGATCCCTGTTGTTTTACATGAGCAGAATGCCGTGGCAGGATTGACTAATCAATGGCTCTCTAAAATTGCTAAACGTGTTTTTCAAGCATTTCCAGGGGCTTTCCCTACGGCGGAAGTTGTGGGGAATCCCGTTCGTGAAGATGTTTGCCAACTGCCTCATCCTAAAGAACGATTTGCTGAGCGAAATGGTCCAATTCGTTTATTGGTTATGGGTGGAAGCCAAGGTGCGCGTATTCTTAATACGACCTTGCCAGAAGCATTATCAAAATTGAATCATCAAGTCGAGATTTGGCATCAAGCGGGCAAAGGAAATCAAGAGAGCGTAAGCGAGGCTTATCACTCGAATGGTTTATCAACAGCGAAAGTCACCGAGTTTATTGATGATGTGGCTGAAGCTTACGCTTGGGCTGATGTATTAGTTTGTCGCTCAGGAGCACTTACTGTTTCTGAAGTTTCGGCTGCAGGCGTGGGCTGTGTCTTTATTCCTTTTATGCATAAAGATCGCCAGCAAGCATTGAACGCAGATCACCTTGTACAGTGTGGCGCAGCGAAAATGATAGAACAACAAGATTTAACAGTTCAGAGTTTGGTTGATACACTGAACGGTTTAGAGCGACCTAAGTTATTAGAAATGGCATGTAATGCCCGTAATGCAGCTATTATTGATGCAGATGTACGTGTTGCCACTGCGATTAAAAGCCTCGCTAAATAAAAGAATTGAGATTAAAAAATGACAACAGAACAGAAACTACAATTAGCTGAAATTAGAACGATGATCCCTGAAATGCGCCGTGTTGAATGCATCCACTTTGTTGGAATTGGCGGTGCGGGTATGAGTGGAATTGCGGAAGTTTTATTAAATGAGGGCTACCATATTAGTGGCTCTGATGTTGCAGAAAATAGTGTCACTGTTCGTTTAGCTGAAAAGGGTGCTGATATATTTTTTGGGCATCACGCAAGTAATGTAGAAAAAGCGAGTGTGGTGGTTGTATCAACGGCGATAGATCAAGCTAACCCTGAAATCGTAGCAGCAAAAGAAAATCGTATCCCTGTGATACGTCGCGCTGAAATGCTTGCTGAATTAATGCGTTATAGACATGGGATCGCGGTTGCGGGGACTCATGGTAAAACAACAACAACGGCATTAACCACTCAAATTTATTCAGAAGCAGGTTTAGATCCTACTTTTGTTAATGGCGGCTTGGTTAAGAATGCCGGAACGAATGCCCGTTTAGGCTCAAGTCGTTTTCTTATTGTTGAAGCCGATGAAAGTGATGCCTCATTTTTACACTTGCAGCCAATGGTAAGTATTGTCACTAACATTGAAGCCGATCATATGGATACTTATGGCGGTGACTTTGAAGTGTTAAAACAAACTTTTATTGATTTTCTTCATAACCTGCCATTTTATGGCCAAGCTGTCATGTGTATTGATGATGATGTGGTAAGAGAGTTATTACCGCGCGTTAGTCGCCAAGTTATTACGTACGGTTTTTCCGATGATGCGGATGTACGTTTAATTAATTATCGTCAAGAAGGTCAAAAAAGCTTTTTCACGGTACAAAGAAAAGATCGTACAGATTTAGATATTGTCCTTAATATTCCGGGTAAACATAATGCATTGAATGCAACAGCAGCCATTGCTGTTGCTACTGAAGAAGACGTTGAAGATAGCGCGATTCTTTCCGCATTACTCAATTTTGAAGGTGCTGGGCGTCGATTTGATCAGTTAGGTGAGTTTGAAACGGGCAATGGACACGCGATGCTTGTCGATGATTACGGTCATCACCCTACAGAAGTCGATGTTACAATTAAAGCGGCACGTGCAGGCTGGGAAGATAAACGTTTAGTTATGATATTCCAACCTCACCGTTATAGCCGAACGCGTGATTTGTATGATGATTTTGCTAACGTTTTAGATAATGTTGATGTACTTATTATGCTTGATGTTTATTCTGCGGGTGAAAAACCCATTGCAGGTGCTGATGGCCGAGCGTTGTGTCGTACGATTCGAGCTCGCGGTAAATTAGATCCAATATTTGTTCCAACTATTGATGCATTACCCTCTGTTTTGGCTAACATCATTCAAAATAATGATTTAGTGCTGACACAAGGAGCTGGTGATGTTGGTAAATTAGCAAAACAACTCGCTTCATTGGAATTAAATATCCAAGCAATGAAAGAGTTAGGTTAAATATTGTTTAAATAGTTAGAACAACTAAGAAAAAAACGCATAATGGGATAGAATCCTCATTGTATTAATAATATGCTATCAAACATTGGATAGAGGGTTTTTACACCCTATAATTATTAGATAATGGCATTTTGGCATTACTTAATGTCTATTTGAGCGAATTAGGTAGGCATTACATTGTTTATTAACACTGTTATGAAAATTATATGATTAAGACTGTCAAAATGAATACATCATTTGATAAAGAGAAAATAAGAAAACACTTACCAGGTGGCTTATTTCTTTTATTTGTTATTATCATTTCGCTTTGGTTGTTAGTGTCGACGATTAGCTGGATGACGGATAAAGATAGATTGCCCTTATCTCACATGATCATTCAAGGACAATTAAAACATATAACGGCTGATGATATTCGTGGAGCCATTGAGTCTATGGATTCTGTCGGTACCTTCATGACTCAGGATGTCAATAAACTGCAAGATGCATTGTTATCTTTGCCTTGGATAGCTCAAGTCTCGGTTAGAAAGCAATGGCCAGAAACGATTAAAGTGTTTGTGGTTGAGAATCAACCGGAAGCAACATGGAATAACAGCGTTATTGTTAATCCTGAAGGTGTTGTTTTTAATGCACCAATGAGCGATTTGTTAGAGCCAAAGCCTGCATTATTTGGTCCAGATACGGACAGTAAAGAAGTGTTGAGTTTTTGGCATCAACTACAAAAAGAATTTAAACCACTAAATATTACGGTTCACAGTGTTGCGTTAACTGAACGATTATCTTGGCAAGTGGTTCTCGATAATGGTATTCGATTAGAACTTGGTCGCGATGCGCGTGAAGAAAGAGTGGAACGCTTTATTGCTTTATATAAGCAATTAGCAGATAAGAAACATTCGATTGATTACATAGATCTTCGTTATGACACCGGTGCCGCTGTTGGCTGGAAATCAGAAAATCTAGAAGACAAAGAAGAGAATTGACATGAGTAAAACGCCAGAAGGCAGTATTATTGTTGGTTTAGACATAGGTACAAACAAAGTATCCGCACTCGTGGGTGAGGTTTTACCTGATGGCCAAGTGAGTGTAATAGGCTCTGGTTCGTGTCCCTCTCGTGGAATGGATAAAGGTGGTGTCAATGACCTTGAGTCAGTAGTGAAATCGGTGCAACGCGCGATTGATCAAGCTGAACTGATGGCTGAGTGCACGATTACTTCTGTATTTATTTCTTTATCAGGAAAGCATATTGCGAGCCAGATAGAAAAAGGAATGGGGTCGATATCTGAAGAAGAAGTTACCCAAGATGATATGGACAGTGTTATTCATACTGCAAAATCCGTTAAAATCGGTGACGAACAGCGAACACTGCATGTAATACCACAAGAATTTACGATAGATGTTCAAAAAGGCATCCGTAATCCAATTGGCTTGTCAGGTATGAGAATGGAAGTGAGCGTTCACCTCATTACGTGCCATAATGATATGGCAAGGAATATTGTGAAGGCCGTTGAACGTTGTGGCTTGAAAGTGGAACATATTATATTTTCAGGTCTAGCTTCAAGTAATGCTGTTATCACTGAAGATGAACGTGATCTTGGTGTTTGTGTTGTCGATATCGGCGCAGGTACAATGGATATTGCGATTTGGACTGATGGTTCATTACGTCATGCCGAAGTGCTTCCATATGCTGGAAATGCAGTAACTAGTGATATAGCTTACGCTTTTGGTACACCATTTAACGATGCTGAAAAATTAAAAGTAAAGTATGGTTGTGCACTTAGTGAGCACATTAATCGTGATGAAACGGTCAATGTTCCTAGTGTTGGTGGGCGTCCATCAAGAAGTTTACAACGAAGAATGCTAGCAGAAGTGATTGAACCAAGGTATTCTGAACTGTTAGGCTTAGTAAACCAACGCATTATCGCGATTCAGGACAAATTACGTACTGAAGGAACTAAGCATCATCTTGCCGCTGGTATTGTATTGACTGGTGGTGGATCACAAATTGATGGTTTGGTTGATTGCGCAGAACGAGTCTTCCAGACCCAAGTAAGAATTGGCCAACCTCTAGATGTAACAGGCCTAACAGATTACGTAAAAGAACCATATCAAGCAACAGCGGTAGGTCTTTTACATTACGGTAAAGAAAGTCAGTTTCATGACGACGACGATTATGTGCCAAGTAAGCATCAATCGTTTACTACCGTAATTAAGAAATTTAAAAATTGGATACTAAAAGAGTTTTAACCTGAGCGAACAGGAAGAAACGGAGAGAACAAATGTTTGAGCCGATGATGGAAATGTCCGACGACGCAGTAATTAAAGTTGTTGGTGTAGGTGGCGGTGGCGGTAATGCCATTGAACACATGGTACGTGAGTCAATTGAAGGCGTTGAGTTTATCAGTGTCAATACTGATGCTCAGGCACTTCGTAAGACGAGTGTAAACACAGTTATTCAGATTGGTGGAGACATCACGAAAGGCTTAGGTGCTGGTGCAAACCCACAAGTAGGCCGTGATGCAGCTCTAGAAGATCGTGAAGCGATTAAAGAAGCTCTGATGGGTGCCGATATGGTATTTATTGCAGCTGGCATGGGGGGCGGTACAGGTACTGGTGCGGCTCCAATTATTGCTGAAGTTGCAAGAGAGCTGAACATCTTGACTGTTGCTGTCGTAACAAAGCCATTTAGCTTTGAAGGTCGTAAGCGTCTTGCTTTTGCTGAGCAAGGAATCGAAGAATTATCAAAACATGTTGATTCATTAATTACGATTCCAAATGAAAAATTACTTAAAGTACTTGGTCGTGGTATTACGTTATTAGAAGCGTTTGCGAAAGCAAATGATGTTCTTCGTAATGCAGTTCAAGGTATTGCTGAGTTAATTACTCGTCCTGGTATGATCAACGTCGATTTCGCGGATGTTCGTACGGTAATGTCTGAAATGGGACATGCAATGATGGGTAGCGGCGTCGCCGTTGGTGAAGAAAGAGCAGAAGAAGCGGCTGAGATGGCTATCTCAAGCCCATTGCTTGAAGATATCGATTTGGCTGGTGCTCGTGGTGTTCTTGTTAACATTACCGCTGGTCTTGATATGCGCCTTGACGAATTTGAAACCGTTGGTAACACAGTAAAAGCATTTGCTTCAGATAATGCGACAGTTGTTATTGGTACCTCTTTAGACCCTGATATGACTGATGAAATTCGAGTTACTGTTGTTGCGACTGGTATCGGCACTGAAAAAAAGCCTGAAATTACATTAGTAACAAATAAAGCAACCTCTGCACCAGCACAACAAACACCAGCGGCTCAAGTTAAGCCAAAGGTAGAAGCTCCAGTTGTTGAACCGGTTGTTGAGAAAGCGGCACAAAATGTGCAAGTAACGAAACCAGCACCACAGCAAACAACATCGACCTCTCCGGCGGCTGGTGTTCAGAATGCAGGTGCAGCACAAGCTAAACCAGATCAAAAAGAAGATTATTTAGATATCCCGGCGTTCTTACGTCGTCAAGCTGACTAATTAATCATCAAAACGATTTGGTTTTATTAGAAGACTTATGCTAAAATCCCAAACCAGTTCATTGAATTGGTTTGGATTCAAGTATATTTAAGTTGGGATGAGCATATGATCAGACAACGTACACTGAAAAGTATAGTGCAAATGACAGGCGTGGGTTTACACTCAGGCCGTAAAGTCACGCTTACTCTTCGTCCTGCAGCGGCAAATACAGGTGTAATTTATCGTCGTACAGACCTTAATCCACCGGTTGATTTCCCTGCGGATCCAGAGTCAGTTCGCGATACTATGCTATGCACAGCGTTAGTTAATGATGATGGCGTACGAATCTCAACGGTTGAACACTTAAACGCTGCATTAGCGGGCGTTGGTATTGATAACGTAGTTATCGAAGTCGATGCTCCTGAAATTCCAATTATGGATGGCAGTGCGAGTCCTTTTGTTTATCTTTTACAATCTGCGGGTATTGAAGAACTTAATACAGCGAAGAAATTCATTCGTATTAAGAAACCTGTTCGCATTGAAGATGGTGATAAGTGGGCTGAAATTCGTCCTTATAACGGTTTCCGCTTAGATTTCACAATTGACTTCAATCACCCTGCGATTGAATCGGATGACCAAAAGTTAGTGTTTGAATTTTCAAGCCAATCGTTTATTAAAGATATTTCACGTGCCCGTACTTTTGGGTTCATGCGTGATATCGAGTACTTACAATCACAAAACCTATGTTTAGGCGGCAGTTTTGATTGTGCTATTGTACTAGATGATTACCGTATTCTTAATGAAGACGGGTTACGTTTTGAAAATGAATTTGTAACACATAAAGTACTAGATGCTGTTGGCGACCTTTATATGTGTGGTCATAGTATTCTTGGTGAGTTAAGTGCTTATAAATCAGGTCATGCACTAAATAATCAGTTGCTCCGTGCCGTTCTTGCTGATCAAGAAGCATGGGAGTGGACAACCATTGAAGATGAAAAAGACTCTCCAGTTGCGTTTATGCAACCGGGAATGGTTCTTGCGTAAACTATCATCGAAATAAAAAAGCCAAGCATTGCTTGGCTTTTTTTATGTCTGAAGAATAAAGCTTATTTTTTATTTGCCAATGCAGCTAGGCTCTCTAAGCGTTTTTTTAATTTTGGTGAAGCGGTTTCTGCAACCATTTCCAAAGCACTTGCGGCTGCTTTAGATAACTCTCGTTTTGCCTGCGTTTCTGTTTTATAAACCTCAGGCTTTTCTCCCACAAAAGATCGAGCGAGATCTGGGTTGATCTTAACCTCTAAGTTCGATAATCCTGGTAGGCCGTGCTTACGAAATGTAGACAGTATCGTTAATCGCTCATAGTTTATTCGTGTTGCCCAGACACTGCTTGACACTTCGATCACTAAAGATCCTTGGCGATAATTTGCCACACGGCAATGATCTTCACAGCCTTTAGGCAATGAATCTTTTAAAACATGGGATAATTTAGACAAAATAATCGCTTTTTCTTGTAGATCTTTAAATCGAGTATTATTGAAAAAATCATTTGCCGGTTGAGGTCTATGGTCACGCATTATTGGTATATCTCATAAATAAGCTAGGAAAAAGTCATAAATGCCAATTAGATCTGAATTTTTCAGAATTGAAATCAAACTCTACGGATTTAACTTAGGATTGCTTTACATTATCGCTTATACTTTCTTAATTATTACTTATGCTGATAAGCAACACAACCATCAGCTCAGGCCTTGAAAAATCATTGCCTCATCCCCATAAAATAATTATACCGAAGAAGTATTTTTCTTAGAGTAATTTCTCTAGGTGATTGATTCAAATTTCAAATTAAACGATCTATTACGATCAAGAGATAAGAGAAGCAACGGAATCATGTTTTCTAAAATCCTAACTAAAGTTATTGGTAGCCGTAATGATCGTACATTACGTAAGCTACGTAAAATTGTTGACCAAATTAATAAACTTGAACCACAATTCGAATCATTACAAGACGAAGAATTAAAAGCGAAAACGATAGAGTTCCGTTCACGTTTAGAACAAGGTGAATCTTTAGATGATTTACTGCCAGAAGCATTCGCAACAGTTCGTGAAGCTTCTAAGCGTTTATATGGCATGCGTCACTTTGATGTACAAATGATTGGCGGCATGGTGCTAAATGATAGCCAAATCGCAGAAATGCGTACAGGTGAAGGTAAAACATTAACGGCAACCCTACCATGTTACTTAAATGCGTTAACAGGTAAAGGTGTTCATGTTGTTACTGTGAATGATTACCTTGCTAAGCGTGATGCAGAGACAAACCGCGAATTATTTGAATTCTTAGGCATGACAGTTGGTATTAATGTACCGAATATGCCACCGCAAGAAAAAAAATCAGCTTATCAATCCGATATATTATACGGAACAAACAATGAGTTTGGTTTTGACTATCTACGTGACAACATGGCTTTCCGTGCTGAAGACCGTGTTCAACGTGAGCGTTATTTTGCGGTAATCGATGAAGTGGATTCAATTTTAATCGATGAAGCTCGTACTCCATTGATCATTTCTGGTCCTGCAGATGACAGTTCTGAGCTATACACCCGTATCAATATACTGATCCCTCAGCTTGTTAAACAAGATGAAGAAGACAGCGAAGATTACCGCGGTGAAGGTCATTACACATTAGATGAAAAAGGCAAGCAAACTCATTTAACTGAAAATGGTCAAGAATTTGTTGAACAATTACTAAAAGATGAAGGCTTAATGGAAGAAGAGGATACGTTATATTCTCCTGCTAACATTAGTTTACTTCATCATATCAATGCGGCATTACGTGCTCATGTATTGTTTGAAAAAGACGTCGATTATATTGTAAAAGACGATGAAGTTATCATCGTTGATGAACATACTGGCCGTACTATGCCTGGTCGTCGTTGGTCTGAAGGTTTGCACCAAGCTGTAGAAGCGAAAGAAGGTGTGAAAATTCAAAATGAAAACCAAACATTAGCTTCTATCACATTCCAAAACTTCTTCCGTTTATATGACAAACTATCTGGAATGACGGGTACCGCTGATACTGAAGCTTTTGAATTCCAGTCTATTTATGGTTTAGATACGGTTGTTATTCCAACGAACCGTCCAATGACTCGTAATGACATGGGTGATTTGGTCTACATGACTGAAGCTGAAAAATTTGCAGCTATCATTGAAGACATTAAAGCGTGTTCTGAACGTGGTCAGCCAGTATTGGTTGGTACTGTTTCAATTGAAAAATCTGAATTACTTTCAAATGCATTAAAAACAGCAAAAATTAAGCACAACGTTCTTAATGCTAAATTCCATGAACAAGAAGCCGATATCGTTGCTAATGCGGGTACGTCAAGCGCCGTAACTATTGCTACAAACATGGCTGGTCGTGGTACTGATATCGTGTTGGGTGGTAACTGGCAAGCAGAAGTTGCTAAGTTAGATAATCCGTCTGCTGAACAAGTTCAAACCATTAAAGCCGCTTGGAAAGAAGCGCATGATACGGTTTTGACTGCTGGTGGTCTTCATATTATTGGTACAGAACGTCATGAATCACGTCGTATTGATAATCAATTACGTGGTCGTGCTGGTCGTCAAGGTGATGCTGGTTCTTCACGTTTCTACTTATCAATGGAAGATGCGTTAATGCGTATCTTTGCTTCAGATCGTGTGTCTAACATGATGAAAAAGTTAGGTATGGAAGAAGGCGAAGCGATTGAGCATCCTTGGGTAACTAAAGCGATAGAAAACGCACAGCGTAAAGTTGAAGGTCGTAACTTCGATATTCGTAAACAATTACTTGAATACGATGATGTTGCAAATGACCAACGTAAAGTCGTTTATGAATTACGTGATGAGTTAATGAACGTTGATGATATCAGTGAAATGATTAATCATAATCGTCAAGACGTACTTGAAGGGTTGTTTGGTCAGTATATTCCGCCACAATCATTAGAAGAAATGTGGGATATTGAAGGGTTAACGACTCGTCTACGTACTGATTTTGATTTGGATTTACCAATTCAAGAATGGCTAGACAGCGATAATAAACTTCATGAAGATAACCTACGTGAAAAAATTATTGAAAGTGCATTCCAAGTTTATAAAGAGAAAGAAGAGTCTGTTGGCGAATCTGTTCTACGTAACTTTGAAAAAGCCGTGATGCTGCAAACGCTTGATGGATTATGGAAAGAACACTTAGCGGCGATGGACCATTTACGTCAAGGTATTCATTTACGTGGTTATGCTCAAAAGAACCCGAAACAAGAATACAAGCGTGAGTCATTTGAGTTATTTGAAGGTTTACTTGATACATTAAAATTGGATGTTGTTTCAATTTTAAGTAAAGTCAGAGTTCAACAACAAGAAGATGTTGAACGTATGGAAGAGCAACGTCGTAAAAATGCAGAAGAAGTTGCTCGACTTCAAAAACTACAGCATCAAAATGCAGAAAATCAACTTGATGACGGTCATTCTTCAGATCAAAGCCACTCACCAATGGTACGTGATGAACGTAAAGTTGGACGAAATGAAGTATGCCCATGTGGTTCAGGTAAAAAATACAAACAATGCCATGGTAAAATCTAGTCAGTCATTTACCTGCGCATGAATAAATAAAAAGCCGCTCTTGTTAGCGGCTTTTTTTATAGCGATGCCGATTTAAAATTGAAAAATATAGGGAAGATAATGAAGCGTGTACATATTGTGGCTGCGGTTATTTTAAATGAAGAGCAAGATCAAGTGTTCATCACTAAACGCCCAGACAAGGCTCATAAAGGTGGTTTTTGGGAGTTTCCTGGTGGAAAGGTCGAGCTTGATGAAAGCGCAGAGCAGGCATTAATAAGAGAGCTTAACGAAGAGGTTGGGATAGAGACGACGGAATTAACGTTATTTGAATCGTTAAATCATGACTATTCTGATAAATCGCTCTATTTTGATTTTTTTACTGTGACTAAATTTAACCATTTCCCTTATGGAAAAGAAGGTCAACAGGGGTTGTGGGTACCTATTTCTGAATTGAATCAGTATGAATTTCCAGAAGCCAATGTACCGATCTTAAATAAAGTGATGACATGTTACTTAAGATAAATATGAACCTGGATAGAATAGAAAAGGTGAATCATTGAGATTCACCTTTTCTATTTATATGGATGTATTAATACGGTTCTGATGACCATCCATCAGAGTCTGACATATCAGGTGCACCAGCAATTGACTTCTCTTCATCTGCCCATTCACCAAAATCAATCATTTGGCATTTTTTGCTGCAAAAAGGACGAAATTCACTTTCTGTATTCCAAACGACTTTGTTTTGGCAAGTTGGACATTTCACGATCGTTGGTTGTTGACTGTTCGGTTGTGACATAATTTCCTCAGCAGACAGCAAGGGTAAACTCGATGTCTTTTTCACAATTCTTGTTTGTTTCAAAAGACATAAAGCGTAACGCAAATCGACTTTTATGCCCAGAGATCATTGGGTAAACACCTTGGTCAATCGGGATTTCTAAGCGAAGTAAATTGGAATTTTCCATTTCGCTTTGCATAAATCCATTACGTGCAATCTGAGGTGTATACCGTGCGGTTTCTCTGGTTAAACGTAACCATAGAGATAAAGCATCAGACAGAGAGAGTAATTGAGACATCCAGTTGTGTGTATTTCGACAACGTACATCAAGAGGGAGGTGTAGCCAATGATGAAGTGCAGGTAAATCGAAACAGCAATCGCCACCAGGAATAAAGAAACGTTGCTTCAATGCAGAAAGAAAGCGATCTTCTTTTAGGCTATGTCCTGGGCGAGTCGTTTGCATTAGGTTTTGGTGAACTTGACTTATTTGTTCTAATACGGAAAGAAGCGCAGATTGATCGACGCCTTCAATATTCATCCATGCACGGTATTGTAAACGCAGTTTCTCTAAGTCTTTCCCTAGATCGGCTTTGACTTGAACTTGCTCTAAAATATCCAACATATGGAATAAAGAGCTAAAGAACACTTGGTATTCGTAAGGTTGTGTTAAATCAGCAGAATGACCAAGCTTACGCAATAGAGATTCTATACGTAAATAAATTCGAGTCCTTTCATTTAAAGGATGTTCAAACTTTTGCATTCCAAGTCCATTCATAGTCGTTATCAATTCTTTTCTTCTATCTTAGAGGCTTGAGACAATACCAGATATTTCTGATGTAGAAGAGCAATTTTGCTATTAAGGTCTACATTTTGTTGGCTATTATCAATGACATCATCGGCAATCGCCAGACGTTGCTCTCGACTTGCTTGAGAAGCAAGAATAGCATTAACTTGTTCTTTAGTTACTCTATCACGATTCATTGTTCGATTAATTTGAGTTTGCTCCGAAACATCAACAATGAGAATACGATTTGCTAAGTTTTGTAGATTGTTTTCAACTAATAGAGGGACAACGAGTAAAGCGTATGGTGATTGAGTCAGAGTAATCTGATGTTGCATCTCTTGGCGAATTAAAGGATGAAGTAAATTATTTAGCCATTCTTTTTCTTTTGGATCAGAAAAAATACGTTGTCGTAACTCTGCACGATTTAAACTGCCATCACTTAATAAAATCGAGGATCCAAAATGCGCTTCGATTTGGTGTAATCCGTTTGTTTTCGGTTTAACAACATCACGAGCAATGATATCGGCATCAACAATATCAATGTCATATAATTGGTTAAATTTATCTGCAATTGTCGTTTTACCACTGCCTATACCACCAGTAATAGCGATGACATAACTCATACGGGAAATCCTAGAATTGAGGTGAAGTACCATTGGCTAATTTCTTGGCCCCACAATAAACATATCCAACCTGCAATCGCGAGATAAGGACCAAATGGAATGGCTTTGTCATATCCATTTTTTTGTGCCCTTAACATTGCAATGCCAATGATGGCACCAACAATAGAAGACAATAAAACGATTAATGGCAATTGTTGCCAACCAAGCCAAGCACCAAGTGCGGCTAATAATTTAAAGTCCCCATACCCCATGCCTTCTTTACCGGTTAATAATTTAAATGCCCAATAAATGGACCATAATATTAAATAACCAGCCATGGCTCCAATGACCGAATCGATTAAGCTGACAGAACTCCAACCGACTAAGGATAAGTATAGGCCAGCCCACAGCAATGGCAGCGTTATTTGATCGGGGAGTAACATGGTATCGATATCAATAAAGGTTAATGCAATAAGCGTTAGAGTGAAAAGAACGGCAGCAATAGCAAAATAAGAAAATGGTAATAAGTAAGAGACGCCAAAACACATTGCGCCTGACAGAAGCTCAATGGCAGGATAACGGAAGCTAATAGGATTACTGCATTGGCGGCATTTTCCACGTAACAACAACCAGCTAATAACGGGAATGTTATCGTAAAATTTTATTTGAGTATTGCATTTAGGACAGCGTGAACGAGGAACACTTAGATTGAATTTTTCTTCTACATCCGTTGTTTTTGATGTGGATTTCAAATCAGGAAAGCAATCAATGCATTCTTTTTTCCATTCTCTTTCCATCATTATCGGCAAACGGTAGATGACCACATTTAAAAAGCTACCGACGAGTAGGCCAAATAAAGTAGCAAAGAGCGGAAAGAGCCAAGGGTAGTATTCAAAAGCAGCCATGTGAAATTGCATCCGATATTAATTATATTTTTAGTTAATTAATTTTATCAGAGTTCGATGCAATGAAGTAGGAGAGAGTCGGGGTAACATGGTTGAATTATTTTAACTTTATCCAATAACGTTCATTAAATTGAAGATAGGAAGGTACATTGATACGACTAACCCTCCAATCATCGTTCCTAGAAATAGAATAATAAAAGGCTCAAGTATTTTACCTAAATTATCAACCGTGTTATCGACGTCATCTTCATACACCAGTGCGACTTTGTTGAGCATATCATCCAGTTGTCCTGATTCCTCCCCTATCATCACCATCTGTAACACCATTTCAGGAAAGGTCTGGGTATGGCGCATCGCTAAATACAGAGGCATACCTGCTGCGGTATTTTGTTGTACGGAGAGAATCGCTTGTTGGTAATGAAGATTACCCGCAGTTTTACTGGTGGTGTGTAAGCTATGTAGAATGGGTAAGCCAGAGCTAAAACTGGTTGCTAGCGTTCGACTAAATTTAGCAATCGCGGCTTTAGATAATACGGTTCCAATGATGGGGATCTGAAGACTACGTCGACTGACCATTAATCTAAATTGATAGGATTTTTTTTTCAGTAAATTGAGCGAGAGAATAGCGGAAACAAGCATTAATAGAATCAAAAAACCATAGCTTTGAAGAAAATGTGAAGCATTGACAACTTGTTGGGTAAACCAAGGCAGCTCGGCTCCGAACCCTTTAAAAATAGATTCAAATTCTGGAATAACAAAAGTTAGCATTAATACCGTCACGGTAATGGCGATGATAAAAACCATGCTAGGGTAAATCATCGCTTTGATGACTTTAGCTCTAAGCGCTTCACTTTTTTCTCTGTATTCCGCGAGACGAGAGAAGGCAAGAGAAAGGCTCCCTGTCTCTTCTCCAGTAGCCACGAGATCAATATAAAAAGAATCAAAATGCGAGCAACTGGTTGAAAGTGCTTTTGACAGTTGGGTTCCCGCTTCAATCGACAAGCAAACTTGATTTAGAATGGATTTCATTTCTGCTTTGATATTGTTTTCAGCAATCAGGTGCAAAGATTGAACGATAGGAACACCAGCCCCTAGCATTGTCGCAAGTTGTCGGGTGAAGAGGGTAATGTCTTTTCGCTTAACGGCATGCCGCATTTTTTCAAAGCTAGAAATACTGCGTTTTTTTAGTTTTTTAATCTGAATGCTTTGAGCGGTAAGTTTTGCTCTGACTTCGGTATCGGTAAGAGCCATAATTTTACCTGATACCTTTTTTCCTGTGCTATTGATACCACGCCAATGGAAGTTTTTTAAGGTCGGTGTTTTTACTTTTGTTGTTTTTTTTAGCATGGGTAAATTCACTTTACTGCTGAGTGATTAAAAATACAGAACACGAGTTAATTCTTGTAAGCTGGTTGTACCATCTTCGAGGCGTTTAATTCCTGATGTGGCTAAATTATCCATGCCTTGCTTGATAGCAAGTTGTTCAATCTGTCTTACCGTTGCGCCTTTTAAAATCGCAATGGAAAGCTCTCGGGTAAACGGCATCACTTCGTAAATGCCAATTCGCCCTGAATAGCCATGCGTACATTCATTACAGCCTTCAGTGTGCGCTTGAAAAACAGTGCCTAATAAATCAATACCATATTCTTCTCTGATCTCTGGGGTTAATGGATCGATAGCTTTGCAATGAGGACAAAGCCTTCTTGCTAATCGTTGAGCAATAATAAGAGTAAGAGAGGAGGCAAGGTTAAAATTCTCGATCCCCATATTTCCTAAACGTACCACTGTTTCTGCCGCTGAGTTGGTATGAAGTGTTGAAAGAACTAAGTGCCCTGTTTGTGCGGCTTTTACTGCGATCTCGGCGGTTTCTAGATCTCGGATCTCTCCGACCATCACAATATCGGGATCTTGACGAAGAAATGATCGCAAGGCGTAAGCAAAGGTAAATCCAATTTTAGGGTTTACTTGAACTTGGTTAATGCCATTCAGATTTATTTCGACAGGATCTTCTGCGGTGGAGATGTTTTTTTCTGTCGTATTTAAAATGTTTAGGCCAGAGTAAAGAGATACGGTTTTGCCACTGCCGGTTGGGCCCGTCATTAAGATCATACCTTGAGGGCGTTTTAATGCCGTTAGGTATAACTCTTTTTGTGCATCACTGTAGCCGAGTTTGTCGATATCCAAACTGGCCGCGCTGCTGTCTAATAATCGAAGAACAATCTTCTCACCCCATAACGTAGGAAGAGAGGAGACGCGCATATCAATGGAAACTTCGCTGTTCAGTTTAAGTTTGATGCGTCCGTCTTGTGGTAATCGTCGCTCTGCGATATCAAGTTTTGCCATGATTTTTAAGCGGGCTGAAAGACGACGACTTAAATGAGAAGAAGGGCTACTGTTCTCTACTAAAATCCCATCACAACGAAAACGCACACGATAAGTTTCTTCATAAGGTTCAAAATGAATATCAGACACGCCTTTTCGAACGGCCTCTAGTAATATTTGGTTTATAAAACGGGTAACTGGGGCGTCGTCTTGGCTGAGATCTTCTGTGAATACCATTTCATCACTGGATAGTTCAACCAGTGATGCGAGCTCATCTTGGGTAATTTCTTTATTTTGTGATGGCTGTGAATCCGATAACCCTTTCCCATAAAGACGCCGAATGGCCGCTTGAAGCTGTCCTTCGTCAGCTAACACTAATTCAATTTGTTTGTTGGTAGTGAAACGAAAATCATCCTCAATTTGAGCAATACTCGGATCACTCACTGCGAGTCGAATCAAGCAGTGATCATAATGAATCGGCAATGCTTGATGTTGGGTTATGAGATCCCTTAGCCCTAATTTTTGACAGCACGTGGCGTAATCATATTGAGCGACATTAATGACATCCAAACCAAAAATTTGAGAAAGGTGACTGATTAATTCATCAGGCGTGAAAATGTGAGCAGCTAAAAGCGCAGAAAGCACAGTGTGTGCCCCAGATTGAACGTGTTCGATAATGGTATTTTCTTGCGTCAAGCTAATGAGTTCAGCTTGACGCAAGATTGAAGCTAGGTTGGTGTGCATTTATTTTGCATGCTCACAACCGGGGATTGATAGGTCCTTAGGAATAGTGTCTCCTTTATATGAACATTTCCATTCGCCAGAGTCCTCGCGTGCCATAGCTACAATCGCTCCACTTGCCGCGCCATCTGTAAATGTTAATTTTACACCAGCACTAACATTTTTATCTAAATCGACAGTACCAATACTAGAATTAATAATACCAACTGCAGCAGAAGTTGTTGGAAATGAGCCATTTGTTGCCATATGATCTTCGATATTAGTTTTTAGTGCTGAAAGAGTTGCGATACCAGAAGCAACGGCTCCTTTTTTCGCAAAATCTTGATATTTAGGAATAGCTATCGCTGATAACACTCCAATCACTGCAACTACGATCATTAATTCTATTAAGGTGAAGCCTTTCTGTCCTTGACGCTTGTTCATTACTTTCTCCAATATAAATCAGGCTGATTTATGTTTTATTTGATGCGTGAAATAATAAAACGAATGGGGAGATATAATAGAAGGAAAAATAGGCACTTCGAGTGAGGTGGCACTTTATTATGTGCTTATTGAGGAGTTACAAATCTAATACGACGCACTTCAATTTATGCTATTTTTTAATGATCTGTAGATCGCAATTCTTATTTTAGAAACAAATGGTTAAGTGATATTTATCATAATGGATATATGTGGTGTTCATCAAAGAAAGTAGATGATTTTTATGTACAGTCTAAACAAAAAGAGCCAACCATTAAGGCTAGCTCTTTTATAAAACAAGGTGAGATTAATTTATTTAAAACGCATGGATAAATCCATTGCAGTAAGGTGCTTAGTTAAGGCGCCCACAGAGATATAATCGACCCCTGTTTCTGCGTATTCCGCGATGGTATCTAAAGTGACATTCCCTGAATTTTCTAATGCTGCACGACCTGCGTTTAATTTAACGGCTTCACGCATCATGTCTGTGGTGAAATTATCGAGCATAATAATATCTGCCCCTGCATCAATGGCTTGTTGTAACTCTTCTAAACTTTCTGTTTCGACTTCTACAGGCTTGCCCGGATTCAATTCTTTTGCCGTTGAAATGGCCTTTTCAATGCCACCACATGCAATGATATGGTTTTCTTTAATTAGATAAGCATCAAACACACCGATACGATGATTATAACCACCGCCACACGCGACGGCGTATTTTAATGCACTGCGTAACCCTGGGATAGTTTTACGCGTATCAAGTAAGCGGCATTTTGTGTGTGCGATTTTTTCAGCATAGGTTGCGGTAATCGTCGAACAACCAGACAACGTTTGAATGAAGTTCATCGCATTACGCTCACCCGTTAGTAGGGCGCGTGAAGGACCGCTTAATGTACAAAGTGTTTGGTTTGGTTTTACTTTGTCGCCATCTTCTACGTGCCATTCAATCGTAACGGTCCCGCCTAATTGTTTAAATACTTCTTCAGCCCACATTTTTCCACAAAATACACCGTGTTCTCGGGTAATAATCGTCGCAACAGATTGACTGTCTTCTGAGATTAAACTTGCGGTGATATCAGCAGAAACATCAAGTGTTCCTCCTAGATCTTCACGAAGTGTATCGGCAACGGCGCGAGTAATTTCAGCAGGAAGTTGCTGTTTTAAATATTCAAGACGAGAGTCGCTGTCGTGGGTTTTAATCATGCTGAGGTCCATTGAATTATTTGAAATAAGTTGATTCACACAATAATACTCGCGCTAGAGCAGAATTTCATCATAAGATACCTAAAGTTACTTCAATTTATGTAGGAATAGACATGAGATTCACGTTATCAACAACGCATTGGATCAATGAAGCGAAACACGTTGTCTCGCCATTTTATGACGAACGCTCCGATGACTTAGACATATCTTTACTTGTGGTACACAACATCAGCTTACCGCCGGGTCAGTTTGGTGGCCCTTATATTGAACAATTATTTACGGGAAAACTGGATCCGACAGAGCATCCTTTCTTTAACGTTATCCATCAATTTAAAGTGTCTGCCCATTGTTTGATTCGTCGAGATGGCAGTGTTATTCAATTTGTGCCCTTTAATTCTCGAGCGTGGCATGCGGGAGCATCGTCGTTTGCGGGCAGATCGAAATGCAATGATTACAGCATCGGGATTGAATTAGAAGGAACGGATTCAGTGGCCTATACTGAGGAGCAGTATCAATCACTGGCTTCATTAACAAAGGTGATACAACAGCATTACCCGTTAGTAAAGGATGATCGTATTACGGGTCATCAGTATATAGCGCCGCTTAGAAAGACAGATCCGGGACTGTCTTTTCATTGGGAAAAGTATAATAAGTTAAGAAAATAGGGGAGTTACCTCTGAAAAGGTATATACATTGTTAGGGGTTGTGGCACAATCTTTTTGCCTCACAAATCAAATTGGTCTGACCAATTATTTCAAATATGTTTTTATATTGTTAATTAACGGTATATAGCAACTTCGTTCCATGACTCAAATCAACTTTTATCTAGACAGATCGTCTTTTTTTATGATAAATTTCAGCTCAGTTAAAATTGGTATTACCAATTAATTAGAATGACGAATGACTCACGGTAAAGTGAGCGGTAATCAACTTAAATTAGGTTGAGCTACGATGGCATATCAAAGGATCCGTCAGCCAAAATTGTCCGATGCAATCGAACAAGAACTTGAACGGCTGATATTAGAAGGAACCCTTTCTCCGGGACAGAAGTTACCCGCAGAAAGAGAGTTAGCAAAACAATTTGATGTTTCTCGCCCTTCTGTGCGAGAGGCAATACAACGTTTAGAAGCGAAGCATTTATTAACTCGTCGTCAAGGTGGCGGTACGTTTGTTAATAAAGGCTTGTGGCAAAGCTTTTCAGAGCCGTTGCTCGATTTATTGGCAACACACCCTGAAACGCAATTTGACTTACTGGAATCGCGTCACGCGTTAGAAGGTATTTCTGCTTATTACGCGGCTTTACGTGGTAATGAAGAAGATTTCAAACGGATTAAAGAGTCACATGAATTAATCCAACAAGCGCAACAGGATGGTGATTTAAAAGCAGAAGCCTCTGCGGTTATGCACTGTCTTATTACGGTCACTGAATCAGCACATAATGTGGTATTACTTCACATGGTGCGCAGTTTAGAGCCGTTGCTTGAGCAAAACGTATTACAAAACTTTACCTTATTAAATCGTCGCGAAGCGGTGGTTGAAAAGGTGAGAGCACATAGAGCAGAAATGGTAGAAGCGATTGTGTCAGGAAAGCCTGAAGAGGCTCGTTTGGCATCTCATTCTCATCTTGCTTATATTGAAGAAACATTGTTGGAATTGACAAAAGAAGAGAGTCGCCGAGAGTGCTCACTTCGTCGAATTCAACAAAGTAATGACATGAATTAATCTGATTCATTTCATTGTCACCCTATTTGAACCAACAAATAAAAGGATAGCTCGCATGTCTGACATGAAGCATGACGTTGATGCACTAGAAACTCAAGATTGGTTAGAAGCTCTTGAGTCAGTTGTACGTGAAGAGGGTGTTGAACGCGCCCAGTATCTATTAGAGCAAGTTCTTGATAAAGCTCGTTTAGATGGTGTTGATATGGCTACAGGTATCAATACAAACTACATCAATACCATCCCTGTAACGCAAGAACCTGCGTACCCTGGTGATGTTACTCTTGAGCGTCGTATCCGTTCAATTATTCGTTGGAACGCAATCATGATCGTTCTACGTGCTTCTAAGAAAGATTTGGATCTAGGCGGCCACATGGCGTCTTACCAATCTGCAGCAGCATTTTACGAAGTCTGTTTTAACCATTTCTTCCGTGCTCCAAATGAGACGGATGGTGGTGATTTAGTTTATTACCAAGGTCATATCTCTCCAGGTATCTATTCTCGTGCATTCGTTGAAGGTCGTTTAACGGAAGAGCAACTAGATAACTTCCGTCAAGAAGTTGATGGTAAAGGTATTCCTTCTTATCCACACCCTAAACTGATGCCTGAATTCTGGCAGTTCCCTACCGTATCGATGGGTCTTGGTCCTATTTCTGCTATCTATCAAGCGCGCTTCCTTAAGTACCTTGAAGGCCGTGGCATGAAAGAGACTGGCGCTCAGCGTGTATACGCTTTCTTAGGTGATGGTGAGATGGATGAGCCAGAATCACGCGGCGCGATTTCTTTCGCTGCTCGTGAAAAACTGGACAACCTATGTTTCCTAATTAACTGTAACCTACAGCGTCTAGATGGCCCTGTTATGGGTAACGGCAGCATCATCCAAGAACTAGAAGGCCTATTTAAAGGCGCTGGTTGGAATGTTGTTAAAGTTATTTGGGGCAGCAACTGGGATTCACTACTTGCTAAAGACACGACTGGTAAGCTTCTTCAGTTAATGAACGAAACTATCGATGGTGATTACCAAACATTCAAATCTAAAGATGGCGCTTACGTGCGTGAGAACTTCTTTGGTAAATACCCTGAAACAGCAGCGCTTGTTGCTGATATGACTGATGACGAAATCTTCGCTCTTAAGCGTGGTGGTCATGACTCATCTAAACTGTTTGCTGCATTCAACAATGCAAAAGAAACAAACGGTAAGCCAACAGTTATCCTAGCTAAAACCGTTAAAGGTTACGGCATGGGCGATGCAGCTGAAGGTAAGAACATTGCACACGGTGTTAAGAAAATGGACATGACTCATGTTCAACACCTACGTGATCGCTTAGGCCTAGAAGACATTCTTTCAGATGAGAAGATCAAAACGCTTCCTTATCTTACATTGGAAGAAGGTTCTGCTGAGTACAATTACTTACACGCTCGTCGTAATGCACTACACGGTTACACACCTAAGCGTCTACCTAAGTTCACTCAAGAATTTAAAGTCCCTGAACTAGATGCATTCTCTCCTCTATTAGGTGAGCAGAAGCGTGATATTTCTACCACAATGGCTTACGTGCGTATTCTTAATATCTTATTAAAAGATAAGAATATCGGTAAGAACATCGTACCTATCATCTGTGATGAAGCACGTACGTTTGGTATGGAAGGTCTGTTCCGTCAAGTTGGCATCTACAACCCACACGGTCAAGATTATACTCCTGAAGATAAGGGCATTGTTTCTTACTATAAAGAAGCTAAGTCAGGTCAAGTTCTTCAGGAAGGTATCAACGAACTAGGTTCAATGGCGTCTTGGGTTGCTGCTGCAACATCATACAGCACCAACGATCTACCAATGATCCCATTCTACATTTACTACTCAATGTTCGGTTTCCAACGTATTGGTGACATGGCATGGTTAGCGGGTGATCAACAAGCTCGTGGCTTCCTACTAGGTGCTACTGCTGGTCGTACAACGCTAAATGGCGAAGGTCTACAGCACGAAGATGGTCATTCTCACATCATGGCAAACACAGTTCCTAATTGTATTTCTTATGACCCAACGTTTGCTTACGAGTTAGCGGTAATCATGCAAGACGGTATTAGTCGCATGTACGGTGAGAACCAAGAGAACATTTATTACTACCTAACAGTAATGAATGAAAACTATGCAATGCCAGCAATGCCAGAAGGCGCTGAAGAAGGCATCCGTAAAGGTATCTACAAGCTTGAATCTTACACAGGTTCTAAAGCTAAAGTTCAGTTAATGAGCTCAGGTACTATTATGAACGAAGCTCGCAAAGCAGCTCAAATTTTGAGTGAAGAATATGGCGTAGCATCGGACATTTTTGCGGTTACTTCATTCAATGAATTGACTCGTGACGGTCAAGCGGTAGAGCGTGATAACATGCTTCACCCTGAAGCTGAAACTAAAGTACCTTACATTACTCAAGTTCTTGGTAACGAACCTGCAATCGCAGTAACGGATTACATGAAGAACTACGCTGAGCAAGTACGTGCATTCGTTCCTGCTGAGTCTTACAAAGTACTTGGTACTGATGGTTTTGGTCGTTCAGACAGCCGTGAGAACTTACGTCGTCACTTCGAAGTTAATGCAGGCTACGTTGTAGTTGCTGCTCTAGCTGAACTTGTGAAACGTGGTGATATTGATAAATCTGTAGTTGCAGAAGCAATTGCTAAATTCAATATTGATACTGAAAAAACTAACCCGCTATACGCATAAGGTAGAAAACAATGACAATCGAAATTAATGTACCTGACATCGGTGCAGATGAGGTTGAAGTAACTGAGATTCTAGTTAAGGTCGGTGACCGAGTTGAAGAAGAGCAGTCACTGATCACTGTTGAAGGCGACAAAGCTTCAATGGAAGTTCCTGCGTCTCAAGCGGGTATCGTTAAAGAAATTAAAATTTCTGAAGGCGATTCAGTAACCACTGGTTCTCTAATTATGATCTTTGAAGCTGAGGGTGCTGTTGCACCTGTAGCTCCAGTCGTTGAAGCGGCTCCAGTAGCCGCTCCTGCTGCGGCATCTGTTGCTGAGCTTAAAGAAGTTCATGTTCCAGATATCGGCGGTGATGAAGTTGAAGTAACTGAAATCATGGTTTCTGTTGGCGATACAGTAGAAGAAGAGCAATCTCTTTTAACTGTTGAAGGCGACAAAGCTTCAATGGAAGTTCCTGCACCATTCGCTGGTACAGTTAAAGAAATCAAAATCGCTTCTGGTGATTCAGTGTCAACTGGTTCTTTAGTTATGATCTTTGAAGTGGCAGGTTCTGCTCCAGTAGCGGTTCCTCAAGCGGCAGCAGCACCAGTTGCAGCGGCTCCAGCAGCCTCTGCTGAAAAAGAAGTTCACGTTCCAGATATCGGCGGTGATGAAGTTGAAGTAACTGAAATCATGGTTGCTGTTGGCGATACAGTAGAAGAAGAGCAATCTCTAATTACTGTTGAAGGCGATAAAGCATCGATGGAAGTTCCAGCACCTTTTGCTGGTACTATCAAAGAGATTAAGATTGCAGCTGGCGATACAGTATCAACTGGCTCTCTAATCATGACATTTGTTGTTGAAGGCGCAGCACCAGTTGCAGCGCAAGCGACAGCAGCACCAGTTGCACAAGCAGCTCCTGCACCAGTTGCAGCGGCTTCTGCTCCAGCAGCTACGGGTGAATTTGAAGCAAACAACGAGTACGCACATGCGTCTCCAGTTGTTCGTCGTCTTGCTCGTGAGTTTGGTGTAAACCTTGCTAAAGTCAAAGGTACTGGCCGTAAAGACCGTATCCTAAAAGAAGACGTTCAAAGCTTTGTTAAAGATGCGCTTAAGCGTCTTGAATCTGGTGCTGTTGCATCAAGCAAAGGCGGTGACGGTTCAGCTCTTGGTTTACTTCCATGGCCAAAAATTGATTTCAGCAAGTTTGGTGACACAGAAGTTAAGAAACTTTCTAAGATTAAGAAAATTTCTGGTGCTAACCTGCACCGTAACTGGGTAATGATCCCGCACGTTACACAGTGGGATAACGCTGATATCACAGAGCTAGAAGCATTCCGTAAAGAACAGAATGCAATCGAAGCGAAAAATGATACAGGTATGAAGATCACGCCACTTGTGTTCATCATGAAAGCAGTTGCGAAAGCACTTGAAGCATTCCCATCGTTTAACTCTTCTTTATCTGATGATGGCGAAAGCATCATTCTTAAGAAGTACGTAAACGTAGGTATTGCCGTTGATACGCCAAACGGTCTTGTTGTTCCTGTCTTTAAAGACGTGAACAAAAAAGGTATTTACGAGCTATCTGAAGAGCTAATGGCTATTTCTAAGAAAGCACGTGCTGGTAAATTAATGGCTTCTGATATGCAAGGTGGTTGTTTCACAATCTCAAGCCTTGGCGGTATCGGTGGCACAGCATTTACTCCAATCGTAAATGCACCAGAAGTAGGTATCCTTGGGGTATCTAAGTCTGAAATCAAACCAGTATGGAATGGCAAAGAGTTCGCTCCTCGCCTACAGCTTCCTCTGTCTCTGTCTTATGATCACCGAGTGATTGATGGCGCAGAAGGTGCTCGTTTCATTACTTTCCTAAACAGTGCATTATCAGACATTCGTCGCCTAGTACTGTAATTAGCGGTAATTGAAATAAACAATAAGGTGGCAAATAAGCCGCCTTATTGCTTCATAAATTGGAGGGAAATCTTCAGTTTTTTTGAATTAAATTAAATACAATTTACGAATATTATTGTCTCTCTCTTAGAGTTGTCGTAACGTGAATTGTTGTCTAGCTCACAGGCTAACCCAATCTTGCTTTCACACTGTTAACATCTATGTAAAATAAAGTCAGTCTGAAAACAATAATAGAATATCGGTCAGCCTGTTAGGGAAATGACTATAACGAGGTCAAAATGAGCAAAGAAATTAAAGCACAAGTTGTCGTACTTGGTGCCGGCCCTGCTGGTTACTCTGCCGCATTCCGTTGTGCAGATTTAGGTTTAGAAACAGTTATCGTTGAACGTTACAACACGCTTGGTGGTGTATGTTTGAATGTGGGTTGTATCCCATCAAAAGCCTTGCTTCACGTAGCTAAAGTTATCGAAGAAGCAAAAGCGATGGCCGCTCACGGTATCGTATTTGGTGAACCTCAAACAGATATTGATAAGATCCGTCTGTGGAAAGAAAAAGTAGTAACACAACTAACTGGCGGTCTTGGCGGTATGGCTAAGATGCGTAAAGTAACGGTAGTTAATGGCTTTGGTAAATTTACTGGTGCTAATACTATTGAAGTGACTGCTGAAGATGGCAATACAACAATCAATTTTGATAATGCGATTGTTGCTGCTGGTTCTCGTCCAATTAAACTGCCATTCATCCCACATGAAGATCCACGTATTTGGGATTCAACGGATGCACTTGAGCTAAAAGAAGTACCTAAGAAACTGCTTATTATGGGCGGTGGTATTATTGGTCTAGAAATGGGTACAGTTTACCATGCTCTGGGTTCTCAAGTTGATGTTGTTGAGATGTTTGACCAGGTTATTCCTGCGGCAGATAAAGATATAGTTAAAGTGTACACTAAACGTATCAAAGACAAATTCAATCTAATGCTTGAAACGAAAGTGACAGCAGTAGAAGCAAAAGAAGACGGTATTTACGTATCAATGGAAGGCAAAAAAGCACCAGCAGAAGCTGAGCGTTATGATGCTGTTCTTGTTGCTATCGGCCGTGTTCCTAATGGTGCTTTATTAGACGCTGAAAAAGCAGGCGTTGCTGTTGATGAGCGTGGTTTCATCAATGTAGATAAGCAAATGCGTACTAATGTACCTCATATTCATGCTATTGGTGATATCGTAGGTCAACCTATGCTTGCTCACAAAGGCGTGCATGAAGGTCATGTTGCTGCTGAAGTTATTTCTGGTAAGAAGCACTACTTCGATCCTAAAGTAATTCCTTCAATTGCGTACACTGAGCCAGAAGTTGCTTGGGTTGGTAAAACAGAGAAAGAAGCAAAAGCTGAAGGCATCAACTACGAAGCTGCAAGCTTCCCTTGGGCTGCATCAGGTCGTGCAATCGCTTCAGATTGTGCAGATGGTCTTACTAAGCTTCTTTTTGATAAAGATACTAACCGTGTTATTGGTGGTGCTATTGTTGGTACTAACGCTGGTGAGCTTCTTGGTGAAATCGGCCTTGCAATTGAAATGGGTTGTGATGCTGAAGATATCGCATTAACTATCCATGCACACCCAACATTGCATGAATCAATTGGTATGGCTGCTGAAATTTATGAAGGTTCTATTACCGACCTTCCAAATGCAAAAGCAGTTAAGAAGAAAAAATAATTTTCTTTTAAACCAATAGAATTTAAATATAAAAAAACCGCTGACTTATCAGCGGTTTTTTATTATCTATTTCTTTAATTCTGAATATTATTTATAAATACACAGCATATTTAAGAAGCAGTTAGCCGTTTGTTCTAGTTCTTCATAAGAGCTATTACGGTTTGCTTGAATAAATACAGAGTAACAAATCCCATGAAGCATTTTAGCTAAGTTTTCAGGGGTATGATCATTACATACTTCGTTACGCTCAATCCCTTCAGCAAACATATCATGAATAACTTTTTGGTTATTCACTTGAGTGCTTAAGAAAAGAGGCCATACTTCTTCGCGAGTAGAGGTGCTCCATTCAAACCACACTTTAATCCACTTATTATCCACTTGAACTGTCTCTATGATGTTCACGAGTAAAGAGTGAAGATTAGAGCGTACATCTCGGTCTAATGAGATTGAATTTAGAATAAAGTTATGAAATTGTTGTTCAACTCGATTTAATACATCATCAACCAGATCTTCTCGGGTTGGGAAGTAATTAAATACCGTAGCAACAGATACTTGAGCAATTTCTGCTATATCTGCATGACCGCCACGACCAATACCACGTTGAGAAAAAACCTCAATCGCAATATCAAGTAGTTGTTCTTTTCGTTTCTCTGGAGATAGCCTAGTTCTCGGTCTTTTTTGGATCGTTTCCATTTTATTATATCCTTGCCAACAAATTATTATTTTTTATAGGGGTATTATTATTATTATTCTCAATAACTGTACATAAGGCTGTTTATATATTCAACAATTATTACGGGTCTCAATCAAATTTTTGACGGAGTTAAAGATTATTTTGGAAAATTACATACATTTGTCATATCAATTTTAACCTTTCGATAGCTATCGCAAAGCTTATAGAACTATTGAACGGCATATAATCTTAAAAACTTTTTATAATTGGCGGTATGTCGATTCTTATTTTGTTGTAAACTGTGTCTGTCTAAGTCCTGCCGTTGGTGGGTTTAATGAATAAGTGAGATGGTATGAAACATACAGTAGAAGTTATGATCTCTGAACAAGAGGTTAATAAGCGCGTATTAGAGCTAGGAAAGCAAATTTCAGAACACTATAAAGAGTCTGAAGGGCTTGTTATGGTTGGTTTGTTACGTGGTTCATTTGTTTTTATGGCAGATTTAGCTCGTGCGATTGATACTCCAATGACTGTCGATTTTATGACGGCATCAAGCTATGGCAATAGTATGGAAAGCACACGAGATGTACGAATTCTTAAAGATCTTGATGATGATATTAAAGGAAAAGACGTATTATTAGTGGAAGATATTATTGATACTGGTAACACGTTGAGTAAAGTATGTGACATTCTTTCTATTCGTGAGCCGAACTCAATCGCAATTTGTACGTTACTTGATAAACCTTCTCGTCGTGAAGTTGAAGTTAAAGTAGATTGGCTTGGTTTCTCTATTCCTGATGAATTTGTTGTGGGTGTGGGGATTGATTACGCTCAAAAGTACCGTAACTTACCTTATATTGGTAAAGTTGTTCCTCAAGAATAACGTGAATCAAAAATAATAATTAAATAAAAAAGCCAAAGAAAACACTATTTCTTTGGCTTTTTTATTGATACTTCTATTATTTGTGGTGTGTGGATAAAAATAGGGTATTTAAGGAGTTTAACTATATATTTATAGGATAAATGATGTTCTATTTATCTATTTCCATTAATTTATTTTGTTTTTTTTATACTGTTATTCAGTGCTTGATTAATAATTGTTAGTGGTTACAATTTAACCGTAAATAAGTTTTTACAACTCACCCATTTAAAGAATTAATTTTAATTTAGGAGGCTCAATATGTTGGTATTTCATTCATTAAAACAACGTTGTGCTGATTTTATATTGTTTGCATCTGTAAACGATCGAAACTGGTAATTAATTCGTAATCTTTTTATAGGCTGCGATTATTGCGGCTATATAAAAAGGGATCCCATCTCTTCGTATTTTTTAGTCGTAATATATCTGCCTTATTTTGGAGAAATATTATGCGACATTCACTATATTTACATTTAGCTACGTTATTAATTAAAGCTGACTTTGCTCGAGAAGAGAGAGAATGGAAGCGGAAAGTACGTAAAGTTAGATATGAAATTCCATTTGGAAATGAGTATTTACTTAAAGACATCGGTTTACATTTTGATGGTCGTACTATTAATGATTTAGAGATCCCAACAATAAAAGCAGAACGCCAAATGCGTCACCTTCGTCGACTTGTTCGGTTGAAAATTACAACGTAATGATAACCAGAAGGAAATATCCTTCTGGTTTATTTAGTAATAACATAGCGTAAATCTTAAAAAAGAGCAGATTATCTGCTCTTTTTTGATTTATGCTTTATTAATAGGATTTGTTATAACGGCCATAGCGGCTTGGTAAGATATTTCTAAGGATTCTCTGCTGTGTCCTTTGACACCAAGATCATTTAAAACACCATCCCCCATACCATAGACAACACCATGAACATGAACTTCTTGGCCTCGTTCCCATGCATTTTGCATAATGGTAGAATTACCTACATTATAAACTTGTTCCGCTACATTTATTTCACATAATTTATCACCCCATTCTTCACGAGGAAGGAAGCCAAATAAAGTACGATGTTTTAAATATAAGTCTCTGATATGTAGTAGCCAATTATTGATTAAACCTAATTGAGGATTATCAATTGCGGCATTTACACCGCCACAGCCATAGTGGCCGCAAACAATTATATGTTTGACTTTTAATACATCGACCGCATATTGGAGTACAGACAAACAATTTAAATCTGTATGAATAACTTGGTTCGCTACATTACGGTGTACAAAAAGCTCACCTGAATGTAATCCGGTTAGGCGTTCTGCCGGTACTCGACTGTCAGAGCAGCCAATCCATAAATAATCTGGGTTTTGTCCTTCTTCTAATTGAATGAAGAATTCTGGATTTTCAGATTTTATTTTTTTAGACCATTTGCTGTTATTGGCAAAGAGTTCTTTTAATTCTGGCATGGTAAGTCCTTCTATTTATCCTGCTTTACTATACACAAGCTTTTGATTTATCAAATCCGATTTGTTGTAAATATTTCAATAAGAAGATAACAAAATATGAATGCATTAGAAATTACACAATTAACGAAGACGTATGCAGGTGGTGTTCAGGCCTTGAAAGGAGTCTCGTTAAACGTTGAAAAAGGCGATTTTTACGCATTACTTGGTCCAAACGGAGCGGGTAAGTCGACGACGATAGGAGTTATCAGCTCCCTTGTAAATAAAACATCAGGAAAGGTGAGTGTTTTTGGCTACGACATTGACACCCATTTAGTTCAAGCTAAGCAACAAATCGGTTTAGTTCCACAAGAATTTAACTTCAATCCGTTTGAAACCGTGAAACAAATTGTTATGCAACAGGCGGGTTATTATGGGGTGTCACGTGCTTTGGCAGCAGAAAGGGCTGAAATCTATTTATCTAAATTGGATTTATGGGAAAAGAGAAATGAACGTGCTCGCCATCTTTCTGGAGGAATGAAACGTCGCCTGATGATAGCAAGGGCATTAATGCATGAACCTCAGTTATTGATTTTAGATGAGCCTACGGCGGGCGTTGATATCGAATTACGTCGTTCTATGTGGGAGTTTCTAAAAGAAATTAATGAACAAGGAGTGACGATTATTTTAACCACTCACTACCTTGAGGAAGCTGAAATGTTATGTCGAAATATAGGGATCATCAATAAAGGCGAAGTCATTGAAAATACGTCAATGAAAGCATTATTGAATAAATTGCAAGTTGAAACGTTTATTTTAGATTTGGCTGAAGGCAGCCCTGAACCTATTCTGGAAGGGGCGAAGGTAACGAATGGCAAAGAGGGGTCAATTGAAGTTGAGATTGATAAGTCACAAGGTTTAAATTATTTATTTGAACAGTTAAATCACCAAGGAGTTAATGTGCTGTCTATGCGTAACAAGGCAAACCGATTAGAAGAGCTATTTGTTAGTATTGTTCGTAATGGAGATGCTAAGTAATGATGGATTTATATTGGACTGCATTTAAAAGTCTTATTTCGAAAGAGATAAAACGTTTTACTCGTATTTGGGTTCAAACGTTAGTTCCTCCAGCGATTACCATGACACTTTATTTTATTATTTTTGGTAATTTAATCGGCTCCCGTATTGGTGAAATGAGTGGTTTTAGTTACATGGAATACATTGTTCCTGGTTTAATTATGATGTCAGTGATTACTAACTCTTATTCAAATGTGGCTTCTTCATTTTTTAGTGCGAAGTTTCAAAAGAACATTGAAGAGCTTCTCGTTGCGCCTGTGCCTAACTATATCATTATTGCTGGTTTTGTCGGTGGTGGTGTCGTACGCGGGCTTCTCGTGGGTGCATTAGTTACCTTTGTCTCTTTGTTTTTTGTTGATATTCAAATTGCTCATATTGGCGTTATTATTTTAACGGTTCTTATGACGTCGATTGTTTTTTCTCTTGGTGGTCTAATTAATGCTGTTTTTGCGCGAACTTTTGATGACATCAGTATTATTCCAACATTTATTCTAACGCCATTAACGTACTTGGGCGGCGTTTTTTACTCGATTAATTTATTGCCCGAATTCTGGCAAAGCGTATCTAAATTAAACCCAATTGTTTATATGGTAAACGCATTCCGTTATGGTTTTTTGGGAGTGTCAGATGTTGGTATTGGAGTGGCTTTTTCTGTACTGACGGGGCTTATTCTTAGTTTGTACGGTGTGGCTTGGTACTTAATATCAAAAGGTATTGGCTTAAGAAGTTAATTTAAGAGGAGATAAATGAAATAAAAAGGGCAGACGCTATAATCGCATCTGCCCTTTTTTGTGATTTAATAATAAGGAAGGGATTACTTTTCTTCTTCCTCTTCTTCCTCATTTGTGGCAGTTGTTAATTCAACAACGAGATTATCAATTAAACGTACTTGACCAAGAAAAGCGGCCATTAGGATAACGGCTTGTGTTGTCTCTTCTGTAGGCTCTTGCAGTGTTCTTGCATCACGAATAAAAATTTCATCGGGTTGTAAGTCTGCTGCACGCAGTTGATCACTTGCATCTTCAATTAATGATTCATAATCATTACGCCCACGGCGCATTTGACTGCTTATCCAGCGCATAGTACGAGCGAGTACCGGTGAGCGTTGGCGTTCATTCAATGTAAGCAAGTTATTGCGAGAGCTCATTGCTAATCCATCCATTTCTCGAACGGTAGCAACACCAACGACATCAATATCCATGGCCATATCAATAACCATTTGACGAATTAGCGCTAATTGCTGGAAATCTTTTTCACCAAAACAAGCAACGTCAGGTTGAACGATATTAAATAGTTTCGCAACGACCGTCGATACACCTTTAAAGTGCCCAGGTCGAGACGCGCCTTCTAGAATCGTTGAAATTACAGGAACATCGACAACCGTCTGCTTATCTAAACCGTCGGGATACATGACTTCTGGTGTGGGAGTAAAAAGCATATCCACATTTTCAGAGGTTAGCTTTTCAATATCTTCATCCATTGTACGAGGGTAATTTGTTAAATCATCAACATTATTAAACTGCATTGGATTTACAAAAATACTAGCGACAATAATATCAGCATGTTCTCGGGCAGTTCGTACTAAAGTAAGATGGCCTTCATGCAAATTTCCCATCGTAGGAATAAAAGCAATACGCTTTCCTTCTCGTTTCCATGTTTTTATTTGCTCACGCAATGGTAAAATATCGGCAAAAATTTCCATTACGGTTCCTTAGTTAAACGTATGTTCAGCTGCAGGGAATACACCCAGCTCAACATCTTTAATATATTTGGTTACAGCGGTACGCATATCGCCAGTTTCAGCTAAGAAATTCTTAGAAAATTTAGGCATGTAGTTTGCTGAGATACCAAACATGTCATGCATTACTAAAATTTGACCATCAGTCACGTTACCAGCACCAATGCCAATTACGGGAACGGTACAAGCTTTCGTTATACGTTCAGCAAGCGAAGCGGGAACACATTCCAATAAGATAATTTGAGCGCCAGCTTTCTCAAGAGTCAGTGCGTCTTTTACCATTTGATTCGCTTTGGTTTCATCACGACCTTGAATTCTAAATCCACCAAAAATGTTGACAGATTGAGGGGTTAACCCAAGGTGAGCACAAACAGGTACCGCTCTTTCTGCAAGGAGTTTAATGGTTTCCGCTATCCATTCACCACCTTCGATTTTTACCATATTAGCGCCAGCTTGCATTAACTTAGCCGCGTTCTGACAGGCTTGTTCTGGAGTGGCGTAACTCATAAATGGCATATCAGCCATTAATAAGCTGTTTGGGCTACCAGCACGTACACAGCGTGTATGATAAGCGATCTCTTCGGTTGTTACAGGCAATGTATCGCTTTTACCTTGTAATACCATACCTAATGAATCACCGACTAATAAAACAGGCATGTCTTGCTGTTCAAATAGTTGTGCGAAGCTAGCGTCATAAGCTGTGACTGTTGCAAATTTACGACCATCTTGCTTCCATTTCATTAGATCATGAATAGAGATTTTTTTCATAAAACATCCTTACGAGAAGCGATTACTTTTCCCAAACGGCTAGCCCATTCTTATCTACTGTTGCCAATAGTTGAGAAAGGGTTGAGCCATCAGGTAAAATTAAATCGTTATTAATTTCTGCGAGCGGGTAGAGAACAAATTCTCGTTCTTTCATTCCGTAGTGAGGTACGGTTAATCGCTCATTGTCGATCGTTTGATCGCCAAATAAAATAATGTCGAGATCAAGGGTTCTTGGTCCCCAGCGTTCATCTTTTCTTACTCGACCTCTTTCAAGTTCGATTTTCTGGGTAAGATCCAATAATGCTAAGGGAGACAGTGCTGTTTCTATTTCTACTACCGCATTAATATAGTCAGGTTGATCTTGAGGTCCCATAGGTGAGCTGCTATACAGTGATGATACCGCCGTCACTGTTGAGTCTGGTAATTGATGAAGAGCATCAATCGCCGCTTCTGCTTGGGCTACAGGGTCCCCTAGATTACTCCCTATGGCGATAATTACTTTGATCATGAATCGTTATTCGTTCTTTTTTTCTTACGATAAGGGCTACGACGTTTACGTGTACCGGTTGAACGGCCACCATGTAAGCCTTGAATCATGTTATTACGGTGTGGAACTGGTGCGTCCTGGAATTCAGTCCACCATTCAGCGAGTGCTTTTACATCACCACCTTCCACTTTTCCACGCATTTCAAGGAAATCATAAGCAGCACGGAATTTTTGTTGGTCAATAAGAATAAACGCACGTTTACCAGTACGACGAGGTAAACGGAGTTGTAATTGCCAAATATCACGAATAGTCGCGGTTAAGCGACGAGGGACCGCCGTGCTTTTTACTTGAATATCAAGCATGATATTAGACGCTTCCATAATGGATTCGTATTCATCAAGTTTGCTATTTTCGTTTTGAATTTCTTTTGCTTGAGCCGTTAATGGATACCATAACATTGCTGCAAACATGAATGCAGGGTTAACTCGTTGACCGCTATTTATACGGTTGTCTGTTGAATGTAATACAAGTTCGATCATTTGTTCCGTTTGACTGTTGCCTTCTTTTGTTAAAAATGGCGTAAGCGCGGGGAACAACTGTTGAAACAAGTTAAATTTACGCAGCATTAAATAGGTATTTAAGCCTTTTCCTGCTTGAAGCAGTTTAAGTGATTCTTCAAATAAACGAGCGGCAGGGATATCACGTAAAAGTGGGGACAATTCAACCATTGGTTCTGCGGTTTTATTGCAAATTGTCATGTCTAATTTTGCAGCAAAGCGTACCGCACGTAGCATTCGAACAGGATCTTCTCGATAACGAGTTTCAGGATCACCGATAAGACGTACGACACCATTTTTTAAATCTTCAATGCCATTGGCATAATCATGAATTGAGTAATCTGCAATGTTGTAATACATCGCATTAATCGTAAAGTCACGACGTTGGGCATCTTCTTCAACGGTGCCATAGACATTATCACGCAATAACATACCTTCTTTTGATTGAGAAGAGATGTTCTTTTTCTCTGATTCTTCTTCTTTATGGTGACCACGGAAAGTGGCAACCTCAATGACATCTCTGCCAAAAAGAATATGAGCAAGACGGAATCTACGGCCAATCAATCGGCAATTTCTAAATAGTTTTTTGATTTGCTCAGGAGTGGCATTGGTGGCGATATCAAAATCTTTAGGTTCTTGTCCTAGAATTATATCGCGCACACCTCCTCCTACTAGATAGGCGTCGTATCCAGCATTGCTTAGGCGGTAAAGAACTTTGAGTGCATTATCACTTAAGTCTTTACGTGAAATATTATGTTCTTGGCGTGTGATAACGTTCAGTTTCAAATCCTCTGTTGAGCAGATTTCACTGTTGTTTTTGAGTAAATTACGACAAAAACGGGCGACTTGATTAAAGATAATTTACCTCGATATTCAAGTGAGCAGTCAAAAATAGGCGCACATGATAGCTTAAATTGAAGAGCTTGAGAATGGGGTAGTGATCTCGAGCCCAGCAGGGAGCTGTTTTAGTTGCCAATTTTTGATTGCCCATTGAAAAATTTCATTCAATGTGGCTTGTTGTATATCCCTGGGTAAAACAAAACCTAAAAATACTAACGCTGCTAATAGTGTCGGTATTGGGTTGTTATTGTCTATTGCCGGGGCATGATTTTGTTTGGATAATTTTTTCCCTAAATTATCAACGGCCAGAGGTAAATGAAGGTAACTTACTTCTTTTATATTCAGTTGACGGTATAGTGAAATTTGACGTCCTGTTGGCTCTATTAAATCAGCGCCTCGAACCACCTCAGTAATGCCTTGTTCTATATCATCTAAAACAACCGCTAAATTATAAGCAAAAAGGCCATCACGGCGTTTGATTATAAAATCTTCTTTAGCGAGTTGTTGCGGTATATGAATCGTACCATGCTTTATGTCTTCAAATGCTTCTATGGGATGAGTCATAACAAGACGAACGGCAGAGTCTATTTTAGCGCATTGCTTATCCTTGCAATGACCAAGATAAAAACCACCGTCTTCTTTTATTCTTTTTCGAGAACATTGGCAATAGTAAGCTTGATTTTTTAGAAGTAATTCTTCGATTTTATTTTGGTAGATATGATGACGTTGGCTTTGGTAAATTACTTCATTATCCCATTCGAACCCAAAATCTTCGAGGGTTTGTAGAATAAGGGCAGAAGCGCCTTCTACTTCACGAGGGGGATCGAGGTCTTCAATACGAACTAACCATTGGCCCTGTTGGGACTTAGCTTGCAAGTAACTTCCTAATGCAGCGATAAGAGAGCCAAAATGCAATGGGCCAGAAGGTGATGGAGCAAATCGTCCTATGTACTGAGTGTTCATCATATTCTACTATTTAGACGTAAAAAAGGGAGCCAATGCTCCCTTTTTAATTACTTTATAGGTATTAACCTGCCATTTGCTTTTCTTTGATTTCTGCAAGTGTTTTACAGTCAATACAAAGGTCAGCAGTTGGACGTGCTTCTAAGCGACGAATACCAATTTCAACACCACAAGAATCACAGAATCCGAATTCTTCTTCTTCGATTTTGCTTAGTGTTTTTTCAATTTTTTTAATCAGGCGACGCTCGCGATCGCGATTACGTAGCTCTAAACTAAATTCTTCTTCTTGAGCGGCGCGATCTACTGGATCCGGGAAATTCGCTGCTTCATCTTTCATATGATTAACTGTGCGTTCAACTTCTTCCCTTAGTTGATTACGCCAAGCGTCTAGAATTTTAGTAAAATGTTCTACTTGTGCTGGGCCCATGTACTCTTCACCAGCTTTAGGCTGGTAAGGTTCTACACCTGCAATAGCTAGAATACCTAGCGTCTTTTTTGTATTGCTCTGTGGCATTACAGCTTCTCCTAAAAACATCTCTGACTCTCACTAGCCAAATGAGGGCGCTATCTATAACAGAAAGAAAAGGGGCAATCAAATATTGATTTCACCAATTGAGATCTAGTATCAAGAACGTAGCACTTTTCTTCAAAAGAATGTATTTATTGCCATTAAATGCAATTAAATACTAAAAGGTAGCTTGCGTACGATCTTCATCTCTGTTGGTGACATCTCTGCTTGGTAGCAAAGTACAGTGACCCCACTTTCTATCGCTTCTAATAATAAAGAATAATATTGTTGGTCTATATGGTGTGCGATAGAGACTTTTTCAATACCTGAATGCAAAACAGCAAAAAATAAAACGGCTTTTTGTCCATTTTGCGCTATTTCAGTCAGTTCTCTAAGGTGTTTTTGTCCTCTTGTTGTGACTGAGTCAGGAAAATAGCCTTGCCCAGATTCATCCAATAGAGTGACACTCTTCACTTCAATATAGCAGTCAGGCAGCATTTTTTCACTGAGTAAAATATCAATACGGCTATTTTCTGAACCATATTTTACTTCAGTTTTTAACTCTGCGTAATTAACTAACTCATCAATCTCTTTATTGATAATGGCTTCAACAACCAATTGATTTGCTCGGATGGTATTAACGCATATTGTGTGATTCTGTTCTGTGACGCTGAGCTCCCAACTGTTAGGGTATTTGCGCTTTAGGTTACTGGATGTTGAAAAAAACACCGTATTGCCTGGTTCTGCGCAGCCAGTCATCGCTCCAGTGTTCGCACAATGTATTGTTCGTTCACTTTTATCTGGTAACTTTATGTCTGTTAAAAAGCGTTTATAACGTTTTATTAATATTCCAGACTCTAATTTGGCTTCAAATTTCATTTAACTACTGTTTTTTTGTACAATGGTTTAATTCGAGATAATGCCATAAGGCGAGAACATTGTCACAGTTGCCGATTGAAAGAGTGATCCCATCACTGATTGATAAATTACGAACGCATTCACAAGTGATTTTAAAAGCATCGACGGGGGCGGGTAAGTCGACTCATTTACCTCTGATGTTATTAAAAGAGAATGTCATCACGGGTAAAATTATCATGCTAGAACCGAGACGATTGGCCGCGAGAAATATTGCGTCTTATTTAGCGTCTTTGTTAGGTGAGAAGGTGGGAGAGCAAATCGGATTTAGAGTTCGTGGTGAGACGAAAGTAAGTAATAAGACTCGACTTGAAATTGTGACTGAGGGGATTATGACTCGAATGATTCAATCTGACCCTGAATTATCCGGTGTTGGCCTATTAATCTTCGATGAATACCATGAACGTAGTTTACATGCAGACACGGCGCTGGCGTTTGCATTAGAAGTTCAAGAAGCCTTACGAGAGGATCTTAAGCTACTTGTTATGTCTGCAACATTGGAACATGACGCGTTAAAACAACTTTTACCACAAGCCTGTTATTTAGAATCTGATGGGCGAATGTTCCCGGTGACAACGCAATATCAACCTTTAAAAGTAAATCAAAGAATTGTTGAAGCCACTGAGTCTTCTATTCGTAAAATGTTAGATGAAGAAAAGGGATCTATTCTTGTTTTTCTTTCTGGTGCTGGTGAAATTAGACAATTAGAAGATAGGCTTAGAAATGTATCTTCAGATGTGATTGTTGCTCCACTTTATGGTCAGCTAGAACCGAAAAAACAATTGCAAGCTTTGCAGCCTGCAGTGAATGGAAAGAGAAAGGTGGTATTGGCAACAAACATTGCTGAAACAAGTTTAACAATTGAAGGGATTAGAATTGTTATTGATAGTGGTTATGAGCGTACTGCTACGTTTGATGCGAAAACAGGTATTACTAAACTAGAACAAAAACGAATAGCTCAATCTTCTGCGGAACAACGAAAAGGAAGGGCAGGACGCTTAGAAGAAGGGATTTGCCTTCGCTTATACAGTGAATCTCAATACCAACAATTGGCGATATCTCAAACGCCAGAGATTGAGTCTTCGGATTTATCTTCGCTTATCGTTGAGCTAACAAAATGGGGGGTGACAGATCCTCTTGACTTAATGTGGTTAACTCCACCGCCAGATTCAAATATGAATCAAGGAAAGGAATTGTTGTGCTTACTCGGGTTGATTGATCAACAAGGTAAATTGACATTAAAGGGAGAGCAAGCTCAACGACTGGGTATTGAGCCTAGATTAGCGACGGTGTTATTACAAGCGAAGGCTCTGTCTAATGAGCACTTACAGACCGCATTACATATCTTACCGATTATTGAAGAGTCCGCTAAATCAATTAAATCGAATGATCTTTCCCTTCATCTTTCTGTTTTTATAGACGGAAAGTACCCAAAACAACATTACTATCAGCAAAGGGTCTCTCGTTTAGCCAAATTGATGGAAGTGGATATTGATCTACATAACGTCTCCTTAGCGTTAATTGGTGAGACATTAGCGTGTGGTTTTCCTGATCGTATAGCGATAGAAAAGGGAGCCGTTGGTCATTTTCAATTATCTAATGGTCATGGAGTTCAAATTGATGAAATTGAATCTATTGCCCAGAGTGAACATTTGGTGGTGGTGGATTTATTAAAAGGAATGCAGAATCGCAGTCAGGTGTTTTTAGCGGCAAGTTTATCGAGAACATCATTAAATACCGTGTGTGCAAGTTGTATATTTGATGTTGAGCATGTGGATTGGGATGAAAAATCAGGGAGAATGATTGCAGAAAAGCGAACTTATTTAAATAAAATCCTTTTAAGCAAAGAGCGAATGTCTTCCCCTGATAAAAATAAGATAGCACATGCGTTATTATCGATGGTTAAGCGTAAAGGATTAGATTGCTTAGGCTGGAGCTCTACGACGTATTCATTGCTATTACGCTTACGTTGCATGGCACTGTGGATGCCAGAACATCCACTGCCTCCTACGAATGATGACGATTTATTAAGCCGACTTGATGAGTGGTTATTGCCGTTCATGAACGGTGTTAATAACGATAAACATTTGAAGTCGATTAATTTAAAAGATGCGTTAGAAGCCTACGTCGGGTGGGAAAACATTAAGTTGTTAAATGAGTATTTACCTACTCATTATGTCTTACCTACGGGCACTAAAGCAGCAATTGTGTATGATCCACAATATGAGCCTAAAATATCCGTTAGAATGCAAGAAGTGTATGGTGAAGCGGATTCTCCTTTATTAGCTCAAGGTAAAAAACGTTTAGTGATGGAGTTACTGTCTCCTGCTCAACGACCATTACAAACAACGAGTGACTTAGCTGGTTTTTGGGCTGGGTCTTATCGAGATGTTCAAAAAGAGATGAAAGGACGCTACCCAAGACATATTTGGCCTGATGATCCTGCATCCCATGCAGCAACAAAGAAAACAAAACGTCATTTTAATTAATTTTTATTCTCTAATTTAAAAAGAACTCTCATGGTTGAAAAAAAGAAAACACCAGTAAAGGCTGCACCAAAAAAGCCGGTAGCAAAAAAGAAAACGCCAACAAAGCGTAAATCGACGGCAAAAAAGAAAGTACAGAATAAAAATTCGTTTTGGAAAGCTCTATTTATTCTTGGTTTGAAGTTAGGGTTAGTCGTACTCGCTGTTTTAGTTATCGCGGGTATTTATTTAGATACTGTGGTTAAAAATCGATTTGATGGTCAATTATTTAAATTGCCTACGGTTGTTTATAGTCGAGTATTGTCGTTATCTCCTGGGCAAAATATCAGTTTAAAATCCGTTAAAAGTGAATTGGATTTTTTAAAATACCAAAAAGTAGGGCAACCACAGCGACCTGGTGAATATTCATCATCATCAACAAAAATTGAATTGATCCGTCGACCTTTTGAATTCCAACAAGGTCCAGAACCCGATCGTCATGTCATGTTGTATTTCAATTCTGATGGTTTACAAAAAATAGTTAATTTGAGTGTGAAAAAGCAAATGGGCTTTTTACAAATAGAGCCTCAATTTTTAGGTATGCTAGATGCGGATGATGACCAACAACGTTTGTTTTTGCGTAGAGAGCAATTTCCAGAAGTTATGGTCGATGCGTTATTGGCAACAGAAGATCGTGATTTTTATCAACATGATGGCATTTCGCCTTTAGCTATTGCAAGGGCGATGGTGGTAAATATTAAAGCAGGTAGAACAGTACAAGGCGGAAGTACCTTGACTCAACAACTTGCTAAAAACTTATTTTTATCAAGTGAGCGAACATTGTGGCGAAAAGTGAGAGAAGCCTACATCGCACTTATCTTGGATTATCGTTACAGTAAAGACCGTATATTAGAAGCGTATTTAAATGAGGTTTATTTAGGGCAAACAGGAGGCGAAGCGGTTCATGGCTTTGGTTTGGCTGCTCAAGTTTATTTTGGACGTCCAATTGAAGAGTTAAGAATTGATCAACTTGCTATGCTTGTTGGTATGGTGAAAGGACCTTCTTATTATAATCCGATGCGCTTCCCTGAAAGAGTAAAAGAGCGTCGAGATTTGGTATTACGTTTGATGATGCAAGAAGAGATCTTATCACCTCGTCAATATGAAATGGCAGCGACTCGTCCTTTGGATGTAAAAAAGAGAGCGACGATATCTACCCGCCAACCTGCGTACTTTCAGCAACTGAAATGGGAATTGAAAGAAAAAGCAGGGGAGGCGTATCAAAAAGGCGAAGGGCTACGAGTCTTTACTACACTTGACCCATTATCACAGCAAAAAGCAGAACAAGCGGTAGAACGAACGGTTCCTCAGCTAGAGAAGCGAGCAGGTAAGGGATTAGAGGCTGCAATGGTTGTGGTGGATCGTCAAAGTGGTGAAATTAGAGCGATGATTGGTGGTAGTCGAACGGGATTTGATGGATTTAATCGAGCGATTAATGCGAAGCGTCCTATTGGTTCGTTAGTAAAACCGGCTATTTATTTATCTGCCTTAGAAAGTCCTGAGAAGTTTTCATTGGCGAGTACGCTAGATGACAAACCGATCGAATTAAAAGGAAGCAAAGGAACTACGTGGACTCCGAGAAATTTTGATCGCAAATTCAGAGGGGAAGTCCCTCTTTATTATGCATTTTCGCGTTCGTTAAATGTGCCAACGGTCAACCTTGGCTTAATGGTTGGTTTAAATAAAGTAACAGATACCTTGGTTAAGCTTGGTATTGAAGCGAGTGAAATTAATCAGGTTCCTTCAATGTTATTGGGATCATTAAATTTATCTCCTTATCAAGTGGCTCAAATGTATCAAACATTAGGCAACGGTGGGCGAAAGTCACCTTTAACGGCACTTAAAGCCGTTGTGAATAGTGATGGAGAGTTACTTTATGAAAACTTCCCTCGATCTTCTCTGGTTGTCCCAGAACAAGCGGTTTGGTTAACTATCTATGGGATGAAGAAAGTCGTTAGTGAAGGAACGGCAAGATTCTTAAACAGTAAATACAATTGGGCCACTCTAGCGGGTAAAACAGGTACCAGTAATGACTCTAGAGACAGCTGGTATGCAGGGATTGATGGAAGAGAAGTCGCGATCACATGGCTTGGAAGAGATGACAATAAGCCGATGAAGTTGACTGGTTCTAGTGGGGCATTAAGGGTGTACGCAGATTATCTTAGCTTAAGAACGCCAGAAGCTTATCAATTACCTTGGCCTAAAGAAGTGACAACGGCCAGATTTGACTTAGAAAGTAATAAAACATTAGAGCCGGATTGTTCTGGAAGCGTTAAGTTACCTATCTGGGATAAGAGTGGGCAATATAAAGTTGAATGTGAGAAGAAAAACAGTCCTGCTAGATGGTTAACTGATATTTTTGGGTTGTAAGTCTTAGTTAATCGAGATTAATGATGGTTTTCAAGAGATGTGATAATTGCGAATGAAGCCTGTGTTTGATGTTGTATTTTAAGTGCTATGTTTAATGAAACGTTATAAAAACAGGCATTCAGTGTATATTTTCATCAAACGAACTTTTTTTCGCAATTATTAGTTGACCTAGAAGCCAAAAAGCCGTCTAATACATCTCGTTGCCCGGATAGCTCAGTCGGTAGAGCAGAGGATTGAAAATCCTCGTGTCGGTGGTTCGATTCCGCCTCCGGGCACCATATTATATTGTTGGTGTTTAAATTTAATTAAACACGAGCAATTAAAAAATTAGTGTGCCGACTTAGCTCAGTAGGTAGAGCAACTGACTTGTAATCAGTAGGTCACCAGTTCGACTCCGGTAGTCGGCACCATTAATTCTCTTTATGAGACGCAATACCTGTTCCCTTTTAGTTCAGTTGGTAGAACGCCGGACTGTTAATCCGTATGTCGCTGGTTCAAGTCCAGCAAAGGGAGCCACTTTTAAAGCCTCGTCAGAAATGACGAGGCTTTTTTCGTTTCTGTTTTATACATAGAAAGTATCTACCTTTTTAATAAAGTATCCAGATATAAAAATGGCACACCTGCGAGGTATGCCATTTTTTGTTTGAGTCAGTTATATATTATCCTTTAACTCGAAACTTGTTTAACCATGTTTCTAAATCATCAGCTAATTCTGTTAATGTTTGAGTACTTTCTTTGCTGTCTGCGACAACTCTTGCTAGTTGCTGTCCGCTTTCTTCAATAATATTAACGCGTTGAGTTATATCTTCACTAACATGCTTTTGTTCTTCAGAGGCGTTTGCAATTTGATGACTCATACTTGATATAGATTCAAGAGCAGTGACTATTTGCTGTAATGCATCAGAAGCATTTTTAGATTCAGCAACAGTACTTTGACTTGTTTCAGCACAAATTGTCATTGTTGATATGGCATTCTGTGAACCTTCTTGAAGGTTAGAGATCATTTGCTGTATTTCTTTAGTACTGCCTTGTGTTCGTCCTGCAAGATTACGAACTTCGTCAGCAACAACAGCAAAACCACGGCCTTGTTCACCTGCTCGAGCTGCTTCAATTGCGGCATTTAGTGCTAATAGATTGGTTTGTTCCGCGATGTCACCAATGACATCAAGCACTTTAACTATACTATTAACTTCATTATCTAATTCAGCAACGGCGGTACTTGCGGTGTTTAATTGATCTGCTAACCCTTCTATATTAGAAACGGTCGCATTAATTAATTCTTGAGTTCGAAGACTTTGCTTATCAGCTTCATCGGTATTGATTGCGGTTTGTTGTGCTGATTCAGCTACATTGTTTGCAGAAGAGGCCATTTCAGTTATAGCTGTTGCAATCATTTCTGTTGATTGGTGTTGGTTCTCTGTTAGTTGACTAACAGTGCCTGCCCTTGAGTGGACATCCGACAGTTCTGACTTTAATGCCAACATTGATTGAGTTAAGTGTTGAACAAGATCTGCTAAAGAAATATTCATCGTTTGTACTGCTTGATAAATACTGCCTTCAGGTGCTTTTATTTCAAATTGAGTTACGATCTCTCCTGCGGCTACTGTTTGAATAGCGGCATGGACATCTTTAGGTTCACCACCAAGTAAAGCTAGCATACGTTTAATTGAAATCATTAAAATACTAAATATTAAACTAGCAATAATAAAGGCAAGTCCAAACTGCCATTGAGCGGTAGACCAAAAACGAGTATTTACTTCTGTTTCTCCGATCCCTGTACCTACTACCCAATTCCAGTCTGTTGTTTTTTCTGCGATAGATAATTTTTTATCAATGCTGCCATCTGGCATTTTCAAAGACCAGGTATATTCAGCGATTCCATTTGGATTTTGAGAAATGGCATTATCTAAGATTTGACCTACGCTACGACCTTCACTGTCTCTAAATTCATGAAAACTGGTTCCATGGAGTTGAGGATCAAGCGGAGCAGCTAGAAACATTAAATTTTCATCAGCAACGTAAACGTATTCATTATCTTTATAAATATTATTTCGCAGGATAGTAATCGTTAGTTCTTTTGCTTTCTCTTCATCGATCTTACCTTCTCTTACCATATCTTCCATATTGGCAATTAAATTATAAGTTGTTTGAAAAAGCTCAGTAACTCGTGCTTTATTATCAATGGTACTTGCAACTCGCAAGGTCCATAGCCCAGTAGCTGTCATTATAATCAGTGAAAATAAAATAATAGTTGCGAGAACATAAGATTGTGTTTTTAGCTTCATGCTGTTGATCCTAATTTTGATGATTATCCTTAACTTGCTATATCGACCAAAAGAGAAATAAGTTTAAGGAATGAATGGCTTTGGTTTTTCAGTTCAAGCTTATATAACACTTTGTTGGTATCTAATTAGATCTAAATCATAGAAGATGGTCATTACGGTATACTTAGAGAGTTAATTAATAACTATGTGATTTGAGTATTTAATCGATAAAAGTTCATAATCTGAGCATTAAGCTGTATTAATGTGCATCTAAGGTGGATTATTACGCACTTAAATTGAAAATTAATAATAATCACATAAAAGGCTTGCCAATGTGATCGAACTCTCTATAATGCGACCTCACTGACACGGAGAGCCCATCCCATAAGGGATTTGCAATCAGGTTAGTCAGGATGGTTTAGAAATTAAGTTTCAAATAAGTGCTTGACACTGAGGCTTAAATATATAAAATGACCGTCCTCTTCACGGAAAAGCGAAAACGCTTTGAA
>NZ_MAJU01000005.1:0-319 GCF_001691055.1 Aliivibrio logei | reverse complement strand
ACCATGACCATCAATGGTACCGATTACCAAACCACGGTTGATGAAAATGGCAACTGGAGTGTCGATGTCGCGGGTAATGATCTAGCCAACGACACCGAGTTTGAGGTAAGCGTGGTGTCAACGGACGCGGCGGGCAACGAAGTAAACAGCACAGTAACATCAACTCATACGGTCGATCTGGTTGCAGATGCAGGTACCGTAACGGTGGCATTAATCACGGCAGATGACGTGATTAACGCGGCAGAAAGCGGACAAACTATTGCGGTCACAGGTACCGCAACGGGTGGCGACATCAGTGAAAACGATGTGGTGACCATGA